>JBAZLT010000001.1:0-51596 GCA_041650115.1 Dehalococcoidia bacterium
GGTTCCACAGTGTCTCGGCAACCTTCTCAACGTCGCTGGTCTTAATACCCCTGTCCCGCATCAGCGTGCTGTTGCCGATGGTAACTGTTCGGCCTTCCACGCCGGCGTCGATGCCCAGCCCCGGGAGTGCCTGGAAAGTCAACGGTGTTGGGACCTCGAGGCCCCTGTCCCTCGCGAATTTTACAATAGTCTGCGCCAGGGGATGCTCGGAGTTGCGCTCCGCCGCCGCCGCCATCCGCAGGGCCTCATCCTCCGCAAAGGGCGGGATGGCCATTATATCGGTCAGCCGGGGCTGCCCCCGGGTGAGCGTGCCTGTTTTATCCAGCATCACCGTGGTTATTTTGTGCGTGCGCTCCAGCGTCTCACCGTTTTTAATGAGTATCCCGTATTGGGCGCCTTTGCCCGTGCCTACTATGATGGCAGTGGGCGTGGCCAGCCCCAGCGCGCAGGGGCAGGCGATGATCAAAACAGCCACGAAATTGAGCAGGGCGTAGACGAACGAGGGCTGAGGCCCGATGAACAGCCAGATGAGAAAGGTGATGACGGCGATGGCGATGACCGCAGGCACAAAATAGCCGGCTATGATATCCGCCAGCCGCTGGATGGGCGCCTTGCTCCCCTGCGCCTCGTCTACCAGCCTGATGATCTGGGAGAGCACGGTATCCACACCGACCCTGGTGGCCCTGAACTTGAAGCTGCCAGTCAGGTTGAGCGTCGCCCCTGTCACATTATCGCCCGCCTTCTTTTCCACGGGCATGCTCTCGCCGGTCAGCATGGACTCGTCCAATGCCGAATAGCCCTCGCTGACGATGCCGTCCACCGGCACCCTCTCGCCCGGTTTTACCAGTAAAATTTCGTCCACCGCCACTTCCTCCACCGGCACTTCCACCTCTTTCCCGTCCCGTACGGCGATGGCTGTGTTGGGACGCAGGCCGATCAGTTTTTTAATGGCCTCGGAGGTCTGTCCTTTGGCCCGAGATTCCAGGAAGCGTCCCATCAGTATCAGCGCTATGATCATGGAGGAGGTGTCGAAGTACAGGCCGCGGCCGATCCCTACTGAAGCGAAGAAATGAGGAAAGAGCATCACAGCCACGCTGTACAGATATGCCGCCGATGTGCCCACTGCTATCAGCGTGTTCATATCGGCCGCCCCGTGTTTGAGCGCGCCCCAGGCTCCCCTGTAGAAGCGCAGGCCGGCCCAGAACTGCACGGGAGTGGCAAGAGCCCACAGCAGGTAGGGCTTCCAGCCGTAATCGAGCAAATCGGTCATGCTCAGCAGCATGATCAGCGCAGCTACGCAGAGAGAGAATATAAACTGGTTCCGGAGCTCTATCATCTCGCGTTGCGAGGCGCTGTCCGATCTGCCCTCTTCCGCTGTCACCAGGGCCATCTTGTAGCCGGCGTCGGCCACGGCGCGGAGCATCATAGTGATGTCGGCATCCCGGGTGTGCTCGACCACCGCCCTGTTGGAAGCCAGGTTCACCGCCACCGAGACAACGCCGGGCAGGCCTTGAAGAGACTTCTCAACACGGGAGACGCAGGATGCGCATGACATGCCGCTGACGCTGAAGACGGACTTCTCGGTGCGCGCATTATATCCCAGTTGGTTAATAGCCTTGGTGATCTTAGCCAGGTCCGTCTTGTCCGGATCATATTCTACGGAAGCTTTCTCGGCGGCAAAGGAGACGTCGGCCCTGTTTACACCTTCCGTCTGCGCAAGGGCCTTCTGCACGGTCAGGGCACAGGTCGCGCAGGTCATGCCCCCGACCTCGATACTGGCCTTTGAGGTCTTATCCTGTTCGGTCATTACAGCTCCAGGTGCTGTTCCCAGACGCCGTGCTGGGTGCAGTAGCTGAAGGAGAAGAGGTGCTTGAACTCGGATAAATTGATCTCAAATGCATATACCGGCTTTCCTTTTTCGGGCTTGAATACCTCTCTCCCCAGGTCGAGTATATGGCCGTCCTTTTTAACTCCGAAGGCCTGTATCCAGACTATATAATGGTCCACAGTGTTGGGATGGGGCGCTTCCCTGCCGACGACGATCTCTACCAGGTCCTTGCCCATCTTGCCCTGTCCCTTGATCAGCTCGATGCTCGGGATATGTTTCTCCTTACCCTCGGAGGTACGTCCCTGGACCAGGTCGCTGAAGTGAACGATCTTTCCCGGTTTCTCTCTCTTGATTGCGCGCTGGGCCACCAGCCTGGAATCCAGCGTACCCTGGCCTCCGCACTCGGGAGTGTAGCACGTGACATCGCTGAAGGCGCATTTGACCAGGCAGCTGGGGCAGGGGTCGGGTGGTTTGGGCGCCTCGATAACGAAGTTACATTTATCGCACATCCAGTAAGTCATGGCAGGTTCTCCTGTTCGCTTTTATTTGTAGCCGTTTTCGCGGTGTTTATTAGCTATAGTCTCCGCCAGCGCATCGAGGGCGGCGAAATCGTTCTCGGACGGGTTGCCCTTGATATATACGGGAGGCAGCACCTCCGGTTTGATATTGGTCAGCATGCCTGTGATCTGTTCGATCGTGCGGCTGCCCCATCCGAAGGAGCCGATGATGGTGGCGAATTTCAGGTTGGGACGCAGTGCATTGGCCAGAAAGGCGACATTGGCCGCCAGCGGGTGAGCTCCGCCCAGCACCGTGCAGGTAGCCAGCACCAGCGTCGCAGAGTCCACCAGGGCTATGGCGACCTTGCCGGGATCCGCCACCGTCAGGTCGAACTGCCTGACGTTCACGCCGCGCTCGATCAGCGCCCCCACCAGGTAGTCCACCATGTCCCTGGTGCTGCCGTGCATGGAGACGTACGGAAGCAGCACCATGTTGGCAGGCTCGTCGTAGACCCAGTGCTTGTAAGATTCCAGTATGAACTCCGGCCTGTCGTAGACCGGTCCGTGGCTGGGGGCTATGATATCGATGGCGTAGCCCTTGAGCCGCTCCATGTTCTTCTTGATGTTGGTCCTGAACGGCATCATGATCTCGCCGAAATATCTCTTGGCGGACTCATATACCCGGCCTTCGTCCTGGACGTAGAGAGCCGACTGCGCCAGGTGGGAGCCGAAGAAGTCGCAGGAGAAAAGGACTTTATCCTCGCGCAAATAGGAGACCATGGTCTCAGGCCAGTGCACCCAGGGCGCATGGATGAACTCGAAGGTCTTATCGCCCAGGGACAACGTATCACCGTCGTTGACCGTCGTTATGGCGCCCTCTTCGAGATGCAAAAGGTCGATCAGCATGCCCTTGCATTTGGGTGTGCAGACAACCTTAGCCTCCGGATACAGGTCCAGGATCAGGGGGATGCTGCCCGCATGGTCCTGTTCGGCGTGGTTGCAGATGATATAATCGATCTGCGCCACTTTAAGATCGTCGAGGTTTCCTGTGAGCACAGTGTCCATATTGGGATCGACCGTGTCCACCAGGGCGGTTTTCCGGCTGCCGCGCACCAGGTAGGAGTTGTAGCTTGTGCCGTCCGGCAGCGGTATGAGCGCATCGAACAGGCGGCGGTCCCAGTCTATGGCGCCTACCGGATCGATGCCGGGCTTGATCTGCGGCCTTTTCATGCTGACCTCCTCTTAAAGCTTTTTAAACTGGCTCTTTTCCGCTCCGCACACGGGACAGGTCCAATCGTCGGGGATATCTTCGAACCTGGTGCCGGGCTTAACTCCGCCGTCCGGGTCTCCTTTCTCGGGATCGTAGATATAACCGCAAACGCTGCACTGATATTTGTCCATGGTAGCTTTGTCCTCCTTTTTATCCGCGATAAAGCTCGGTGCTGTTTTGGGGGTGGTGCCCCTCTTGACCTGCTGGTAATACGCGTAGGTGATCGGCTCGCCTTCCTTGATAACATCGGCGTCTGTGATCTGGCCCACGAAGATAGTGTGTGTATGCACGTCGATCTGCGCTATCACCTTTGCCTCGATATAAGCCAGGGAGTTGTCCAGGACGACCGGAGCGCCGCTCTGTCCGGTTTTATAGTTAATTCCGGAAAATTTGTCAACATCCCGGCCGCTCTTGAATCCGAAGCCGCCGATGAAGCTGAGCGGCGTTTCCCTGGCAAGTATTGATGCCGTGAAGACCTTACTGGCGGAGATATATTCGTGCGTGAGGTTGCTGCGGTTGATCACGGCCTGTATGACCTGGGGTTCGGAGCATACCTGGATGACCGTATTGGCGATCTGTCCGTTGATCCTGTCCCCCTTCATGGACGATACCACAAAGAGGCCATATGTCAGAGAATAAAGGGCTTTGGAGTTCATGTTGTCTGTTTCACCTCCCCGATATATTAAATGATTATGCGCCGTCCAGCAGATGGTGTTCCGTGCGCGTGAACCAGTCTACGGGATCGCTGATGTACTCCTTGTAATCGACCAGCGCCAGATAGTGCCCCTGCTCTTCGGCGGAGATAGACTGAAAGAACTTCTTTTCGCTGTCGGAAGAAGCTTTGTCCGACCTCTCCCTGTAGTAGTCGCGGGACCTTATCTCCAAATCAATAGCCCTGTCGGCCGAGCCTATCTCCGCTTTGCTGCCCGTAGGTTTGGCTGACTCTTTGATCAGGCGGGAAAAGAGCGTCCCCAGCCTGATCGGCTTCGGAGGCTTGATGCTTGAAGCCGGCCATCCCTTCTCGGATATGATGGCCGCATAGATCTCCTCGAAACGCTTATAGTGAAGCTCTTCCTGGTCCGCCAGCCACGAGAAAAGGTCCTGCCCCACCCTGTTGGTGCTATCACGCGCCGCCAGTTTATAGAATTTTTTACCGTCCAATTCCATACGCAGTGCGTATTTCAGCGCATCTATAATGGTCGTCTGCCCGTCTTTCATATGCATCCTCCTCTACTGTCAGCTCATTATAGCAATTTTTATATATACGAAAGTAATAAAAGTCACATTGGGCAGAAACGCTGCCAACAATGAGAAAGGCCGGCCTTGAAAGGCCGGCCTTGATGGTTTCCTGAGATTGTACCGTTCAGCGGGCTATTTTTTCCAGCGCTTTGAGCTGTGTGTCCATACCCTTGCCGTGGAGCTTGATCCTGATGGGCTCGCCGTTTCCATATTTCTTGTAGACCCGGCAGACCTCGCAGATGCTGGTGTCCTTGCCGGTTGCCCCGCGGTCGTCCAGCTTGCAGTAAGTGCCCTCGATCTCCCAGCAGGGGAGGAACTGGTACAGGGTGGACGGGCACTCCGCCTTTATCATCTCGGGACAATGGCACTTCTCCCAGCAGGGCTGCTTGTCAGCCCAGAAATTGAATCCCGCTACTCCCTGTGCCGCTTGTGTGTTCTGGACCTTTTCCATTGTTTCAGCCATTGTCTTATCCTCCTTGTTATTCTGTTTCCTTTTTCTCTACGCTACTAATTTAACATGCGCAAAGCGCGCAGCCATCCGTCATGAGGCTTAATTTAAATTTGCGCACAAGCGCATATTTGGGTAAAAAGAATTAGCTGGAAATGCTTAGTTGCAACATGCCGCTGATTTGGCCCGGAGGGGGTTTTGGGGCACAATAAAGACCATTAAGTATTGAAGGATGGGCCCCGGGTGTTCAACCGTTCTGCTCTCCGCATAAGTACGTTTTACGTATCGCTCGTTCTGCTGATCCTTGCAGCCGGGTGCCTTCCTGCCGGCGACGGTGATTCGGGATCGGAGATACGCCGCGTTGCCGGGCCTTATGTCCTTAACGTGCCGGCCTGGGAGATGCAGAATACGCTGTCTCCCGTCGGGTCTGCTCCGCAGCCCGTCACGCCTGCTGTGCTGGATGCCGACATAGAGCGTGCGCTGGCGCAGCAGGGGATAGCTGCCGCGCCCCCGGTCAGGTCCAGGCTTGAGCAGCCTCCTCTCCTGCTGGTGGTATCGCCCAGGGAGCGCATTATGTATTCAGACAGGCTGCTGCTGCAGCCCGGTATGAATATATCGCAGATAGAGGAACTGGAGAACAGGATTGAGGAGATGGGGCTGTCCGCTCTGGTCGTTAAGATTGGCGGCTTCGGCGCCGCCTATCCCGCTGTTGTATCGCCTTCACTGCCGCTGAAAAACATCGTTGAGGCGTCTGTGGAAGAATGGGCGCACCAGTATCTGGCCTTTAAGCCGCTGGGATTCCTCTATCTCTTAGATTGCCTGGGCTTGGCCCAGGACCCCGGCGTGATAACTATGAATGAGACGCTGGCCGGTATGATCGCCGATGAGGTCGGGTCCATCGTATACAGCCATTACAGCGATATCGCCGGACCGCAACAAAATAGCCGGCAGGATGACGGCTTTGACTTCGCCGCCGAGATGCGGCTGACGCGGCGGCACGTGGACGAATTGCTGGCCGCCGGAGAGGTCGAACAGGCTGAAGGATACATGAGCATGCGGCGTGTCTATTTTGAGGCCCACGGCTATCCCATCAGGAAGCTGAACCAGGCCTACTTCGCCTTTCACGGCATCTATGGGCAGGACCCCGGCTCGGCCAGCCCGATATACGGGCAGATGGCCATGCTGAGAGAGGCCTCGGGCTCGCTGTCTGAGTTCGTCGACCGCGTGTCCGTCATGACCGGCCCGGACGGCCTGCAAGAGGCTGTCAACAGCCTGTCGCGTTGAACTTTTTAGCTTTGATGAAGCCGAAAACCGGGCATTCAGGCGGCTGATTCTGATATACTTTAACAGCCATGAATACTCCGTCTCTATACGTGCGACTATGTTCAGAGTAGACCTGAACTGGGACGACAACGAGGTACTGCCCGATAAGCTGAGGCCGGACGTAGAGTTCCTTTTCGGGCGTATGAGCAGCGCCACCGTGGAGATGGTCGACCCCCGTCCCGGCGAGCGCATACTGGATATCGGCTGCGGCCGCGCCATCGATATCGTCAATATGTCGGCGTCCGGCGCCCAGTTGATCGGTGTGGAGCCCTCATTCATTATGCTCTCGCACGCGCGGGAATCGCTCAAGCTGGACGGGCACAACACCGCTGTGTTGCAGGGCATCGGGGAGAGCATACCCGTCGTGCCCGGCTCCATCGACAAGGTGCTCTGCAAAGGCGCGCTGGACCATTTCTCGGACCCCGACCGGGCTCTGGAAGAGATAGCCATAGCCGTCAAGCCGGGAGGCAGGGTGGTGATAGCCATCGCCAACTTTGAGAGCCTGGGATTCAAGGTAGGCAAGCTGATCTTCGGCCTCAGGAAGCTGCTGGGGATCAAGAACCCTTACAAACGTCTGCCCTGGGAGCTTCCGCCCGACCACACATATAAATTCGACTACCGCACGTTGACAGGGATGGCCGGCCGCTATATGAAGGTGGAGAAAGTCACGGGCGTGTCGATGCTCTGCTGCACGCCGGGCTGGGGCGATATGCTGACCGCACTGCCGGCGGGACTTACGCGCTTTATCGTCCGTTCACTCGACGGCCTGTCACGCGTCTTTCCTATGTTGAGCGATGTCATCGTGATCAGGTGCGTTCCGCGCCGGTCACAGGGCGCTGCGCCGCAGGTAATACCTGTATAGCCGGGCCAGCGCGCGTGACGCTCTCTCGGGCGTGGGGAAAGCAAGGACGCCGTTCTCCTGCAGTTCTCCGGCCACGTCCGATCCGTGCGGGCCGGTCAGCACCCCTACCAGCGGCTTGTCCGGATGCCTTGCGGCCATCCCTTTGAGGAGATCCCTGGTATGGCCGCCCTTCCTCATGTCCTGGACGATCTGTATAAATATCCAGCCTCCGTATGCACGGTCGGCCAGCAGAATCTCCATGATACGGTCCACGGCCTGATACAACGATTCCGAGCCCATCACCATCGGCCAGTAGTCAACCGGGTTTCCCAGTCCCAGCCAGGGTGGGGCATGCTCTCGCAGCTGCTGGAGCGAGGACGGCGACAGCTCGCCGGTGGTGAGGTCCGTTCCCTGCATGGCGTCCAGCGCCATAATGGCAGTGCCCCCGCTGAAGGTGGCCACGCAGATATTGGGATTGGTTACCGGTGGCAGCGTATAGAGGGCGCGCGTGATGTCCATCAGCTCCTGCATGCTGTACACGCTGATAATACCGGCCTGTCTGAGGGCCGCCTCCCATATTTCATTGCTGCCGGCCAGCGAGCCGGTGTGCGATTGAGCGGCTTTCATGGCCTGCCGGCTCCTGCCGGTTTTAATAGCGACGATCGGTTTGCTGCGTGAAACGCGCCGGGCTGTCTCGATAAAATGCCCGGCGTTTGCCATACCCTCGATATGCAGGGCTATAACTTTTACCTGCGGGTCCTGCTCGTAGTAGTCCAGGCAGTCGGCGAAGTCCACGTTGCAGATATTGCCGACGTCGATTCCCTTGCCCACGAACCTGAACCGGGAAACTCCGTCGAAGAGGCCTCCCGTCTGAGTGACGATTCCGACCGGGATGGCCTGCATGGATATACTGGCGAAGGCGGAGCAAAATTTGTGGAAGTAGTTGGCGCTGCCGAAGCTGTTGGGACCCAGCACCCTGCACCCGGTGGTAGCGGCGACCTGCTTGATCTCAGCCAGTAGATGGTTGCCCTCCTCGTCGCCGGCGTCGTTGAAGCCCTGCGTCAGTATGCTCACGCATCTGATTCCGCGTGCGGCGCAGTCCCTGACGTGCTGCGGCACGCGCGCGCGGGGCGTGGATATCACGGCCAGGTCCACCGGGTTCGGCACATCGTTGATCGAGGGGTAGGCTTTCAATCCCATGATCTCGGTAGCGTTGGGATTGATGGGGTAGATGTGTCCGCCGTAACCGTAGTTGATCAGGTTCTCCAGGGCGTTGTATGTATTCGGGCCGGTTTTTCTGGAGATGCCTATGATAGCGATCGAATCGGGCTCGAAGAAGGGTTTCAGTCCCTCAACGTTTTCCATGGGCAAAAAGTATAGCAGATTATTTTGTTCTTAACGATGCCCGGGATGGGGATCGGGCCCGGTCACCTGGTCATGACATATATCTCGATGGCCGCGATGGCCAGCGTAATGACGATGATCACGATCATCAGCGCCGGAGAGTTGATCTCGCGTTTGAGTATGCCGGGTTTATCGGTCTCTGCAGATAACTTCTCCACCTCTTCGGCGCATTTGGTGCAGTAGGTCCTGCCCAGCAGCGTTGCGCTGCACTCCTCGCAGACGGGCTGCTGGCAACGCCAGCATACACCGGTGCCCTTGCGGTCGGGATGGTTGTAGCAGGCGAACTCGGGACGTATTTTCGTGTTCTCGTCTTCCATTGAGATGATTATACGGTGATGAACATAAAAAATAAAGGGGTTTAGGAATC
This sequence comes from Dehalococcoidia bacterium, assembly GCA_041650115.1. Classification (GTDB taxonomy): domain Bacteria; phylum Chloroflexota; class Dehalococcoidia; order GIF9; family UBA5629; genus CAIMUM01. The sequence continues at coordinate 9,218 of JBAZLT010000001.1, forward strand.
GTCATTGCGAGGAGTGCAGCGATGAAGCAACCTTGTACGTGATAACGGGGGCACAGGATTGCCACGGCCTTCGGCCTCGCAATGACGAGAGAAAGAAGCGGGCACACAGGATTGCCACGGCCTCCGGCCTCGCAATGACGAGAGAAAGAAGCGGGGGCACAGGATTGCCACGGCCTCCGGCCTCGCAATGACGAGAGAAAGAAGCGGGGGCACGGGATTGCTTCGCTGTGCTCACAATGACATAATACTATGCACAGTAAGCGGAAGTAATGTGAAGGAGAGAGAAGATGGAGTTGGAGCTGAGGCAGGACGGAGCAACGGTTGCGCTGGTTGTGGCGGGCAATGAGCTGGGGAAGCTGTATTATCCACTGAGAAGGAGTGGGGAATGGCTGCAGCCGGAGAAGATCGTCGTTGGCCCGGACAACGTAATAAAAGTTACTTATGAGCATGCGGAGCTGTCGGACCGTCTCATGTTCAGCGAAGGGCTGATAAAAGTAGTCAGGAGTTGGAAAATAGTGCGGCCGGGAAGCTGGCAACTGGGATTCGGGTATTGCCCATCCTCTCAATTGGATCAATGGATCGTGCCGTCCGTTATGTACGACAAGAACGCTATGGGCAGCGGACGCTACCCTCGGGGTGGAATCGATGCCGGGTGGTCGTTCAGGGAGGACAGGATACCCGTGCCCTCCTGCTCCATCTTGCACGACGGCTCGCAGTGGCAGGCCGTGTTCACGCAGCCGGCCGGGGACGAATCAGTTCTATCCAGCGTCAAAACATATCTGAAGGAGGGAAAGCCCGCTTTCGAGATAAGGGTCCCGTACAGCGAAGAGCCCCGCACCTATACGGAAAAAGGTATAGTTATCGGCGGGTCGAGCAAGGGCACCGAAAAATTACTTAAAATAGGGAAAACCCCTTTTGAATACTCGCGCACCTTCTATGTAGCCTACGGCCGCTGCTTGCACAGGAGTCAGATATTCATGTTCCTGGCGGACCTCGCGCTAAGGGAGTTCGCAAAGCCCGGCGGCGGCCCGGCTGCAGCCGACTGGTCCGAGATCGCATCGTTGAAGTTAAAGCACCTGAGTTACCTGCTCATAGACGACGGCAAGGTCACCGCCATTAAGATGGGCAGGGGCAACGTTCCCTTCCAATCTTTTTACGAGTTCGTGGCCGGGTCGTTCCTGGTGAAGGGACTGGAGGCGACTACTATTTACGCGCGCGCCGGTAAGGAGACCGGCAACGGCAGGTACACGGAAATAGCCGAGAGGATCGGACGGTTCTTCCTGGCGGGCGCGTTGCCAAATGGTCTGCACCGCGACTGTTACTCGCTCAAGGACGGCCGCTGGGGTGGATATATAGGTGTGGGAACACCTCCCGAGCTGCAGATGGGGGCCAACACACGCTGCAACGGCGAGGTGATGGTCAACTACCTGAGGCTCTACAAACTGCTGAAGGCGCAGGGACGCGAGAGGCCGGAGTTTCTGGAACTGGTTGAGAAAAACGCTGCTTTCTATATCGAGCACCAGCTCAAGGGTGATGAGGAGGGCAGCTTCGGCCGCTGGTGGGACATCTCGGGCGTACCCATGAATACCCTGGGCACCAACGGCGCCTATATAATCAGCCTGCTGGTGGAGTTGGAGAAAACGACGGGAAAAAGGGACGATATCGACGGGGCCCTGGAGAAAGCGGGCAGGTATTATGCGTCGCTGGTGGATAAAGGGGCCTTTTACGCCGACACGCTCGACGCCGACTGTGTAGACAAGGAGGCGGGCGTGGCTTTGCTGAGGGCCTTCCTCGACCTCTTCGAGAGGTCTCGCGACGAGTTTTATTTAAAATATGCTCGGCTGAGCGCAGGCTTCATCTTAAGCTGGATGTACACCTACAACGTCCCCTTCGATGCGCACAGCTCCCTGGGCAGGAGGGATTTCAAAACGCTGGGCATGACGTCGGTCTCGGTGGCCCATCACCACCTGGATTTCTACGGCCTTTCCATCGCCTTCGATTTCCTCAGGTTATGGCGGGCCACCGGTGAGGACCTCTGGGACCGGTGTGCCCGGGACATGATCGGCGCCTGCGGACAGCTCATCTCAAACCCGCGCGACCTGCTGGGCAAGGGTAAAGATTTCCTGGGCTGGCAGCCGGAGCAGTTGAACCATACCAACTGGGACTACAAGCACAGGGTACTGGGCACCAAGGGACGTTTCCATACCTGCGTGGCCTGGACCGTGGTGCTCACGCTGGGCGCCATGCTGGACATCAGGGAGAGGTTCCCCGAGGTCCTCGATTTCAAGCTTGGGGAACGACGCCTTTCTTAGCCTCCATCTCGGCTATGCCCGCCTGGATCTCCTTGTACCGCTTTTCTGTGATGGGATAGAAATACAGGAAGAGGGCGGCCAGCAGGAAGAGTCCCGCCGATATGGGTCCCAGGAAAAGAGTGATAGCCAGCTGCGAGCTGGCGGACTGCGGCATGACGTTGGGCACGTAGCCCATCCCCTCCAGCATTACGCCCATCAGGAAGATGGCCAGGGCCTGTCCTATCTTGAGCCCCCAGGTCCAGATGCCGAAGAATGCGCCCTCGCGGCGCTCGCCCGTGCACAGGTAATCGTATTCAATGGCGTCGGCCACGATGGCGTAGGGCATGGCGTAGAGCAGTCCGAAGCCCGTGCCGGCGAAGAACATCATGACCAGCGTAAAGACCACGCCCATGGTCTGGCCGAAGATAAAGATGATCATCAGCATGACAGCCATTATGATGAAACCCAGGCCGTAGACAAGCTTCTTGCCCACCCTTTTGCTCATGGCCACGCTGACCGGTATGAAGATCATGCCGGTTACGATCAAGATGAGCATGGCGAAGGTAGTGGCGCCCTCATCGCCCAGTATGTACTTGAAGTAATAGATCACGATGGCGCTGGCCACGGTGATGCCCAGAATGTGGATGATGTAGGTCGCCAGGATGAGCAGGTAGGGCTTGTTCTTGAACACCGCTTTGTAGGTATCGATGAAGCCAAGGGACTGGGCCGGATGGACTTTGGCCGGTTCCTTGACCGTAAAGACCGTGATTAAAGCGGATATCATCATCACGCCGCCGAAGATGGCGCCCATCAGCACGAAGCCCAGGTTCTTGTCCGGCGCCATGGCCACGATCGGAAGTGCCAGCCCTGCTCCAAGCAGTGTGCCGACTGCGGCAAACCCGAAGCGGTAGGCGTTGAGCGAGGTCCTCTCGTGATAGTCGTCGGTCAGCTCCGGTCCCAGTGACGAATAGGGTATGTTCACCGTGGAGTACGTTGTACAGAGGATGATGTAGACCACCATGGCATAGATAAACAACGTGGCCTGGCTGACGCCTGCGCCGGCGATCAGCGCCGGGTTTGTAAACATCAATACCACAGCGATAAACAGCGGGATTGCGGCGCCCAGCATGTAGGGCCGGCGCCGGCCCATTTTATTTTTAGTCCTGTCGGAGATGAAGCCGATGACAGGGTCGTAGAAGGCGTCCCAGATGCGCCCGACCATGAGGGCGATGCCGGCCAGCGCTGCAGCCAGCCCCACCGTATCGGTGAGGAAGTTCATCAGCACGAAGGCCGTGGCCGTGAAGAACAGGTTTCCTCCGAAATCGCAGCATCCGTAGCCGAGCTTGGTACTCAGTGGCAGTTTCTTATCTTCCATTTTCAACCCCTTATATTATTTCAGCAGTCACCCCCGGAAGGCGCCGGGGCAGATCATGTATATAACCTGTTCAGACGCTGACGACCTGTATCCCCAGCAGTCCGCAGGCATCGCTGATGGGCGTTGTGTAATCGCCGTGTATCTGGCTGGCGTGGTGTGTGAAGCCCTCCTCCACCAGCGTCCTGTAGAGGCCGTCCAGGTCGGGCACCTTGACCCAGCTCCAGGAGCCCCTCAGGCGTTGTGTGGATTCCATGATCTCTCCCTTCGTCACCAGCATCTTGAATTCGCCGTCGTACTCGGCCAGCCGGCAGAGCGTTACGACGCCGGGTTTGAGCTGGAACTCGGCGGTGCCCATCGAGCGTTCCTTGCCCAGCTGTTTGCTCAGTATGCTGTGCGGGTGTATGGCGATCCTCCCGGCCCTGCAGGCCAGCGATACGGGGGCATTGCCGCAGTGCCAGGAGAGGAACAGGTTCTTTTTAGTCTGGTGCCTGATGGTCCAGTCGATGAAATGCGGCGGCGTCTTTTTGAGAGTGGCCAGGTTCTGTACCAGCATGGTCAGCGCGCCGTAGACGTCCACCTCGCAGGCGGTCATCAGTCCGCTGTCGGTGACACGCCCCAGCGCGTAGCAGGCGGACACACCGTAGGCCTCCTGTATGGCCGTCCAGCACTGCACGGCCAGCGCCGAGAGGCCCTTTTCGGCGGCGAACTGTTTAAGCGCATATTGCAGGCCGGCGATGGTCCTGGCCTTTTTGCTGCCCAGCGCCGAGAGGTCGACCTCCTTACCCATAGCGCCGATTATTTTCTGCAGTTCGGGTGCGTTGTCCTTGAGGCCTTCCAGTCGCAGCATGATATCCAGCAGGGAGGTGGGCACCACCCTCTGGTTGAAGCTCTGTATCAGCGCGTCCTCGTTGCTGATGCAGGTCTCGAAGCGCTCCGGCCGCGGACCCACCAGCCCGATCCTGGCCCCGATGAAACCCTTGATGATGGAGCAGACGGCCGTGAAATTCTCGATGTCCGCCTTGAAGGCGTCTTCCTCGGGGAAGAGAATGCCGCTGAAGAGGAAGGGGATCTTCCTGCGGTGCAGCCCGGAGGATACCGCCAGCGTGCCGCAGAACGAGTCCGACCTGCGCCCGCCGTCGGCGGTGAAATCACCTTCTTTAGTGCCGAAAAGCAAGATGGGTTTATCTCGGAAGGCCGCAGCCACGGCCAGCGCCGATACCTCGTCGCCAAAGGTCATGGTGCCGATGACCAGTCCGTCTATCTTCTCATCGTGGAACAGCTTAATGGCCCTATCGGCGTCGGCGTCGTCGCGCACCAGCCCGCCCCGTGTCAGCTTTGCGTCGGGGGCGACGACCTTGAGCCCTTTGATCTTTGACACGGCAGTCAGGCACCTTTTGCGCATGTTTACCGCCCAGTCATCGTCGAACGGCTCACGGTGGGCGGGAACGAAACCTATCTTTATATCTTCCATCTGACGCAACTGCCTGTGCCGTGCCTTGTTCCATCCGCCTGGCGGCGGACGGTCATAATTGTGAACCATACTATATAAGATACCGGTCGTTGTCAATGCTCATATAACCCCCCTTGACAACGGTTATCTTAACTTCTATCATGGCTGGCGTTCCTGCATCGAATACCGGAGGTAAGATTATGAGCGGCATGTTGATCGTGGTTATAATCATTGCTGCGCTGGCCGCAGCCTATATCATTGCGGTGCTCAGCCTGAGAGATCCCCAGCTCAATCTCAAGTTTGATTTCAACAAGCTGAGGCAGGCCCCGCTGCGCTTCGGCAAGGACTTTTTGTGGGGCAGCGCCACGGCCTCCCACCAGATAGAGGGCGGCTGCACCAACAACAACTGGTACCAGTTCGAGTCCGCCGTGAACGAGCAGGGCCAACCGCGCATACTGGACGGCCAGAAGGCGGGCCGCTGCTGCGACGCCTGGAACAGGTATAAAGAGGACGTGCAGCTGATGAAGGACATCGGCCTCAACTCCTACCGCTTCTCGGTCGAATGGAGCAAGATCGAGCCCCGGCCGGGCGAGTTCGACGAATCCGTACTGGACCATTATGAGAAGGAAGTGGACGAGATGCTGGCCAACGGCATCGAGCCCATGGTCACGCTGCATCACTTCTCCAATCCCATCTGGTTCGAGGACAAAGGCGCCTTTTTGCAGGACGATTCGCCCGCCGTCTTCGCGCGCTTCGCAGAGCGCGTCGTCCGGAAGCTCGCGCCCAAGGTTAAATTCTGGTGCACCGTCAACGAGCCGGCCATCTACGCCGTGCTGAGTTATTTCAGCGCCGAGTTCCCGCCGGCGCGCACTGATGCCGTGCAGGCGGCCGTTGTCTACCGCAACCTGCTGCTGGCGCATACGGACTGCTATAACGTCATCAAGAAGATCAGGCCGGACGCGCAGGTGGGGCTGGTGGTGCATGTGGCGCTGTTCGATCCGCCGCACCAGTGGAACCTGGTGGACCTGCTGATCGCGCGCATGCTCAACAACAACATGAACAACGCGCACTTCAAGTATCTGGTTGAGGGTAGCTTCGATTTCACCCTGCCCGGCGTGGTCAATGAGAAGTACCGGGGCGGGCAGAAGGACACCTTCGATTTCGTGGGGCTGAACTATTACACCAACCACTACCGCGTCTTCAGACCGTTCAGCAAGGAGCAGTTCCTCGAGATCACCAAGGTTCCGAAAGAGGAGCTGACCGACATGGGCTGGGCCGTTTACCCCGAGGGGCTTTACCGTTCACTCAAGCTGATCAAGTCGTATACATCCAAGCCCATCTACATTACCGAGAACGGCATCGCCGACGCCGCCGACACCAAGCGGGGCAAGTACATCGAGGACCACCTGCTGGTGATCAACAAGGCCATTGCGGACGGCATCGACGTCCGGGGCTATATGTACTGGAGCCTGATGGACAACTTCGAATGGGCGCACGGCTTCAAGGCCAGGTTCGGCCTGTACCATGTGGACTTCGACACCTGCAAGCGCACGCTCTACGAAGGCAGCCGCAAATATACCGAGATAATCAAGGCCGCTTCGAAGGCTACTTAGACTGCTTGTAGATGACCGGGTAGCCGGTGATCTCGGCGATCCTGCGGTACTGCGGCTCCAGCGATTTATGGGTCTTGAGGTAGACGTCCTCGTACAGCGCCTGGTAGATTTTGTGGCTGGCCGGGTTGGGCTCGAACGTCCTTCCCTTCTTTACCATGGAGTCCACCGCCTCCTTGAACGAGCCGAACATGCCGGTGCCCACGGCCGCGTCGATGGCGGCGCCCAGCGCGCAGATCTCCGAGGTGCCCATGCGCGAGACGGGCAGGTTGAAGAGGTCGGCGGCTATCTGCACGGCCACGTCACTCTTGGAGCCGCCCCCGCCCACGCGGATCTCTTTGACGGGGATGCCTGTCTTCCTGATCATTTCGTCGTACATGCGCTTCAGTTCGTAGCCGATGCCCTCCAGAATGGCGCGGTAGATGTGGGCGCGCGTGTGCACCTCTCCGAAGCCGATGATGGAGCCCTTGGCGTATTTGTCATAGATCATGGGCGTCCAGTAGGGCTGCAGCATCAGTCCCAGCGATCCGGGCGGTATCTTGCTGATCACCTCGTCCAGCAATACCTCCGGCTCGACGCCGCGCTTCTCGGCCTCCAGCGCCTCCCGGTGGCCGAACTCCTGCTTGAACCAGGTCACCATCCAGAAACCCCGGAAGATGAACATCTCCAGGTCCCAGGCGTTGGGCAGTGCCGAGGGCCAGGTATAGAACTTCATATGCTTCTCGGAGATATACTTGTAGCTGATCACCTCCATGCAGGTGGCTGTGCCGTAGCTGATCACGCCGATGGAGGGGTCGATGGCGCCCGCGCCCAGCAGCTCTGATTGCTTGTCGCCCGCGCCCACCACCACAGGCAGCCCCTCGGGCAGTCCCGTCTCCTCGGCGGCCTTCTTCGTCACGTGGCCCAGCACGGTATCGGGCGGGAAAAGGTCCACACAGTGCTCGCGCTTGACCGCCAGCGTCTCGTAGGCCAGCTCCAGCGAGTGCCATTTGAGCGCCTTGTAGTCCATGGGCCAGGCGCCCACCATCATGCCCAGCGAGTCCTTGAACTCGCCGGTGATCTTTTTAACCAGCCAGCCGGAGATCTGCAGGAACTTGTAGGTGTTCTTGTATATCTCGGGCTCGTGTTGCTGTATCCAGAGGAACTTGGACTCGCGGTGGGCCTTTTCCATGGCCTCTCCCAGCCCCAGCAGCTGGAATGCTATGCGCGCCTTGGCGCTGATGGGCGGTGCGTTTTCGGTGACGCGCTGGTCCAGCCAGATGATGGCAGGGCGCAGCGGGTTGCCCTCGCGGTCCACGGGGAAGGAGGCCGACCGCTGGGTGGTGATGCCCACTCCCGTGATCTCGTCGGCCGGTATTTTGGCTTTGGCCATGACACCTTTAGTGCAGTAACAGAGCTTGGTCCAGTAGTCCTGCGAGTTCTGCTCGGCCCAGCCGGGCTGCAGGGAGAAATAGGGCTCGTGCTCGGCCTGCTCGATGGCAATCTGGTTGCCCTGGCGGTCGAAGATGACGGCGCGCACGCTCTGCGTGCCGGAGTCGATCGCGATCACATATTTTTTCTCAGCCATGTCAACCTCCTACATTTTTATCGGTCATTGCGGCCTTTTTATTTTGTCATTGCGCCCTTTTATTTCCACGTCATTGCGAGCCCGTAGGGCGCGGCAATCCTGTGTACCCGCAATCACGTACAAGATTGCTTCGTCGCTATGCTCCTCGCAATGACGAATGGTAAACGGCTCCTCGCAATGACCAAACATTTCATTCCAATTCAGGCTCCCAGGTCGGGTCGTATTTATGATAATAATCGAAGAACTCCTCTCTGTGCTTGCCCGCCTTCTTGACCAGCTCCTGCGGGTCGAGGTAGCCCATCTCGATCATGATATCCTCCAGCTTGAGCAGGCTCTGCTCGTAGGGAGGGCAGCCTCCCAGGAAGCGGTCGACGCCCGCCAGCTGCATGGCGTTGCGCAGCTCCAGCAGGTCCCCGCCCGTGGCCAGCGCGCATTCGCCCAGGAAGAAGGTGTGCTTCATATCGGTCCTCAGCTTCGGCGGGATTTTCGGGTCGACGCCCACTATGAGCGAGGTCCGCTGCGGCGCTTTAGCCAGCGTGCCGGCCGCCAGGGCGGCCATCAGCCAGCAGGCCCAGCAGGCGCCGCCGATGTAGATATCGATGTTGGGATAGACGCCCGTCAGCAGGCTGTCGATGGGCATGGTATAGGTGGCCGGAAGCTGGAACTTCTTCTTGACCGAGGCTATGGACTCGCCGGCGACCTCGATCATAAAAGGATTGCCCGTGCCCAGGCCGTCGTGCGCGGCCAGCCTGGTTGTGCTCACCGCCAGCGGGTTATCGATGCCCATGCACATGGAGGCGATGGAGTCCAGCGCCACCGTGTCGTAGCCGGCCATGATCACGCCCATCTCCACGGGCGTGCCGCCTTCGCCCGCGCCCATGCCTTCCATGGCCAGCAGCCCGTCCAGCAGCACCAGGTCCGGCTTCCTTATCTTGCTGATATCCACCATATGCTGGTGCATGTCGTCGCGGTGGGAGTAGTACCTGCCGCGCTCGTCCAGCAGGCCCTGCAGGTTCTTGAGGGAGAGCGTCACCATGGTCATGGTGTGCGTCTTCATGGCGGGGAGGTTGATGAAGCAGTCGGCGTCCAGAACCACTTTGGGGTAGTTGACGTGGTGAAGGGCAATGCCGCCCTTGATATCGACTTCGACTTTTTCGGCGTCCTCGACTCCAATGACTTCTCCGCCCGCCTCCTCCACCTCGCGCTTGACGCCCAGAATGCGCATGATCTCCATGGTATTGAATCCCCTGCTGAGGCCGCAGGGCGTGGCCGCGGGCCTGACTCGTTTCATCAGCGTGCCCACGCTGACGCCCTCGATCACGGTCACGCGTTTTGCCCCGGCCTCGCGCGCCAGCCTGACCATGCTGGAGATGACGCGGCGGTCCACCGAGATGGGCGGCGGGTAGGGCGCGAAGAGGTTGGGCTTGATCACGACGTGGCTGCCCTTCTTGATCTTCGACTTGAGGCCGCCCGCTAATTCAATAGCCGTGCGCACCATGTTGTCTATCTCCTGCCTGTCCGGCGGGAACTTACCTTTGACGATCGCTACGACCGGTTTATCGCTCACTTGACTGCTCCTTTCGCCTGTTTTCTTTTGTCCAGTATGATGCGGACCATCTCGGCGAAGCCGTGCCCGCCGCTTTTGCCGGTGACATATTTCGGCGGGTGCTTCAACTTATGGCTGAAATTCTTGATGTTGGCCACTCCCACGGTCAGGTCGAGGGCCTCGAACATAGGCTCGTCGTTGGGGGAGTCCCCCGCGAAGAGCATGCAGCGTTCCGCCTCAGACCATTTGAGCGAGAGCCGCTCCTCTAAGAAGAGTTTGGCCGTGGAAAGCTTGTTGTAATCGCCGAACCAGCCGTTGACGTGGATGGAGCTGATTTTATGCGTGGCGCCGTGCTCGCTGAAGATGCGGCAGATCTCGTCGATCTCGGCCTCGCTCAGCGGTTTAACGTCCTCGCAGAAGTCGATGGCCAGGTCGAACAGCCTGAAGGGCTGGTCGGAGGCCACACCGGCGGCCGGCACACGGAGCAGCACCTCTTTCTTGATGGTCTCCAGCTTAGCCCGTTTGTCGGCGATCTCCTGCGGCGTGAAGATATAGCGCTGGCGCAGCTTGCCGGCCTTGTGGTCGTAATAGTAGTAGAAGGCGCCGTTCTCGCCCACCACGCCGTCCACCGGCCACATGCGGGCGAAGTGGTCGCACCATCCGGCCGGGCGTCCGGTGAGGGGAACAGTGATCAGTCCCGCCTCGCGCAGGTCCCACAGCGCCTGGAAGGCCTGCGGCACCATTTTACCCTCGTGCGTGAAGGTATCGTCGATGTCGAACAGCACCCCGCGGATGCGGGCGCATTCAACGGGCGTGATGGTCGCGATTTTTTTCATGAGCAAACTTGATGAAGGGCGACTAATCGGTTAAAGCAGCAGCAGCACCGGGACGATGATGGCGACCAGGCCGGTGACCAGCACCACCAGCAGGAAGAGGCTGTAGCGTGTCTGGTAGTTGTTGATCAGTGAAGGATCGTAGTAGCCGTCCACGCCCTGGTCCTTATACATCTTGAGCAGTCCGTCCACCAGCTTCTGCCGGGTCTGCTTGCCCTTGATGATGCCTATCTCCGCCACCAGGTTAATCACGATGACCAGTACGATGAAGGTGAAAAAGACGATCCACTGGGTGGCGCTCTTGTCGTGGTTGCCGGCCACGCCGGAGTTGACCGCCAGCGCGATCAGGTTGAGCAGGATGGAGGCGAGTATGAAGATGGTGTCCGTTTTGGTGTTCTGCTCGAGCTCGGTGATTATATGGGTGTGAACTTTTTCAATCATTTTTATAACCTGCCTGTCGCGGCCCCCTGTAATTCTCCGGAGGCTGTCGGCCGCTCGTTTGATTGTAGCATAGTTGCCCTGTGGCTACTATTTCCCTTCGCATCGGGGATCATCGCGCTGGAGCGGCTGAGTGACTGCCGATCACATATTTTTCAGGCAGGATGCTGCGGCGTGGAAGCCGCACATGCCGTGCACGCCGGCGCCGGGGGGTGTGGAGGAGGAGCAGAGAAACATATTTGCGCCCGGTATTTTGTAGGGATCGCGCAGCAGCGCGGGGCGTGCGAAGAGCTGCCACAGCGTCTGTGCGCCGCCGCTGATATCGCCGCCCACCAGGTTGGGATTGTCCTTTTCCAGGTCGGCCGGACCGGCCGTATGGCGCGCCAGAATTACCTCGCGGAAGCCGGGCGCGAAGCGCTCCACCTGCGCCTCGATAGCGGCGGTCATATCGCCGTTGAAGCCGTTGGGCACATGGCAGTAGGCCCAGGCGGTATGCTTGCCGGCGGGTGCGCGCGAGGGATCGAAGAGGCTGGGCTGGACCAGCAGCACGAAAGGCTTGGGGGCGTCCTCGCAGCGCCAGGCGCAGCTCTCCGACAGCGCTATCTCGTCGAACGTGCCGCCCAGGTGGACCGTGCCGGCCAGCTTGCATTCGCGGGCCTTCCAGGGTATGGGCTCGCTCAGCGCCCAGTCCATCTTGAAAACGCCCGGACCGTAGCGGTATCCCTCGAGCGAGCTGCGATAGCCGTCCGGCAGATTGAGGCCTTTTATTCTCAGCAGCTGTGCAGGTGTTATATCCCAGAGTATGGTGGCTTCCTCGGGCAGGTCGTCCATGTTTTCGATGAATTTTCCCGTGGTTATAGTTCCGCCAAGGGATTTAAGATACGAGGCCAGCGCGGCGCTGATTTTGCCGGACCCCCCCTTCGGCAGCGGCCAACCGGCGGTGTGCCCGGCCAGCGCCAGCGCCAGGCCGTAGGCGGCGCTGGGCCATTCGTCCAGAGGAAGAATCGAGTGGGCGCACAGCCCTGCTATAAAGCCCCGTGTACGTTCAGATTGGAAACGGTGCGCCAGGAATACGGCGGACTGCATGGCATTGAGCCCGAAGCGTGCCAGAGAGAGGGGGTGTTGAGGCCAGCGCAGCCTGCCCAGCAGGTACGGCAGCAGGTTTTCCCGTTCCTCCATCAGCGGCCTGATCAGTCGTCTGTATGCGGGGGCGTCTTTCCCCAGGGTAGCCGAGGTATCGAGTATCGATTTCAGGAGCAGGGCGCAGGAGCCGTCGTCCATGGGGTGCGCCAGCGCTGCCGGCAGCTCTTTCCATACCAGCCCGTGGTCTGCAAGCCGCAGGGTGTTGAAAAAAGGAGAGATGGCGGCCATGGGGTGGACGGCCGATCCTGTATCGTGAATGAACCCGGGCAGCGTCGACTCCGCCGCGCGAGCGCATCCTCCGATGGACGCAGTGCCCTCGAATACGTTTACGCGCAGTCCGGCCTGCGCCAGAGCGATGGCCGCCGCCAGACCGTTGGGGCCGGAGCCGACCACGCAAATCTGTTTGTCGTGGCTGCAGGTCGACGATGTGGACAAATCCGGTCGAATCACCTGTTAAATAGTTTACGACAGATCAGGGCCGGCGTATAGAGCATACTGAATATCTGCGCATTGAGAAATAGATTGAAGAAGCGTCCCCACTGGAGATGGCTGTCCAGGCAGACCGGCGTCACGCGCACCTGTCCTTCCATATTCATGTATTTGAGCATGGACTGCAGCACATGGGTCCAGATGCCCTGCTGGAGCTTCGATCCTGCGATGCGGAAGGCCAGCTCGTAGACGGGGTCGCCGGCGCGGGCCAGTCCCTGTATCTGCACGGTTGTGGAACCGCCTTCCTTGAATGAGGAGAAGGTGACCCAGCCGGCCTCGGGGTGTCCCTGCGGCGTGATGAAGGTGAAGCTGTCGGGTGCGGCGTAGAGCACCATCACGCCTGTGGCCACCAGGCCGCCCGGCGTATCGGCGTTGATCAGTATTACTTCGCCCGGCCTGATCCCCTCCGGCGGGGGGTAGAAGCGGTTGGCCGGCGGCTGGAATTTTGTGAAGTTATCTTTGAGAACGGTTATGGCATGTGCGGGCTCGATCTCGCCCGGCAGGGAGATGCGATATGTCTTCTGCCAGAGCTGCCCGAACCCCTGCATGGGTCCCGCCACTTTGCGTCCCTTCACGTTGAGGTTGACGGCCTCGTTCGGCATGGCCTTGACCTGTAGCCGGGAGATGGGACTGGCCCAGGGATCATCTGCGGGCCCTGCCGGCCCATCCTGTGCCGGTTTCACTGAGTCCTGCGGCGGTTGCCCGCTGTAGCCGGCGTGTTTCAGTGCGGTGGAGATGTCGTCGAAGCAGGGTATGCCTTCGTCCAGGCGTGCCAGGAGGAAGGCATCCAGCATACGGCCTTTCAGGCCGGCGGCGAAAAGTCTCCGGCCGTGTTGCTTTGAGATGTTGTGCAGGCGCACCAGCATGCTGAGAGCGGTGTTGTCCAGAGATGTTGCCGCCTGGAAGTCCAGGATGGCGCTGCCTTTCCCCCTGCCCGGCGCGCCTGCGGCCAGCCCGCCGAGCCGCTCCTCCATGGCCGCTGAGACATCGCCCTCGAGGGCAATGGTCCTGATATCCCGTCCGGCGTCAACAGCTTTCATCCTGTCATTCTCAGTATAGTGTCGCGCGGAGGGTAAGGCAAGGTGCCGCCGGATAGTAAGTAAGGATATAATGTCCCCGGGTAAAAGGAGATAATAGAGATGGAGAAATCGAGGCAGGAGATCAAGGATACAGCGTTTGCGCTGGCCAAGAAGTACGAGTTTGAGAATGGCAACTGCGCGCAGAGCGTATTTGCCGGCGTCATGGAGTCGCTGGGAGTGGAGAATGAGGACATTTTCCGCGCCGCCACCGGCTTTGCCGACGGCATCGGGTTGTCGGGGGACGGCCACTGCGGGACGCTGTCCGGTGCCGTGCTGGCCATAAGCTGTTTATACGGCCGCAAGAAAGAGGAGTTCCACCGCCGCGGCAAGATGATGAAGGCGCTATTGATCTGCCGGGAGCTCGAGAGCCGCTTTAATGGCATATACGGCACCTGCCGCTGTCACGACCTGCAGGTGAAGTTCTACGGCCGATTTTTCAACCTGATGACCACCGAGGACCTGGAGGCGGCGCTCAAGGCCGGCGTGCTGGAGAGGTGCTCATCGCTGGCCGGTGAGGTCGCCTCCATGGCGGTCGAGCTGATACTGGACCAGCGTGAGAAGGACGCAGCCAAAAGCTGAACCCCCCCGTCATTGCGAGGGGCCCTTCTTCCATTCGTCATTGCGAGGCCGAAGGCCGCGGCAATCTACTGTGATCAAAACGGGAAACCACATTTGCTCATGTCATTGCGAGCCCGTTTTTCTTCCTCGTCATTGCGAGGCCAAAGGCCGCGGCAATCCTGTGTGAACAAAACTGGAAACGAAATCATTACCGAGTCTAACACTATACCCACTTCCGCCTATTTCGCGAGGTCCTTGAACTTCGCCCTGAACTTGCTCAGCTTGGGAGCGATCACCACCCTGCAATAAACGTGGTTGGTATTCTCTGAATAATAGTCCCGGTGGTAGTCCTCGGCCTCGTAGAATTTGGTCAGCGGCCTCAGGGTAGTGACGATGGGGGCATGGAACTCCCCGGAGGCGTTCAGTTTCTCGATGAACTTTTCGGCCGACTCCTTTTGAGCATCGTCCACGTAGAAGATAGTGGAGTGGTATTGTTCGCCGGCGTCGTTGCCCTGGCGATTGGGTGTTGTTGGGTCGTGTGTATAGAAGAAGACCTCCAGCAGGTCGTTGTAGCTGATCAGCGCCGGGTTGTACTCGATCCTCACTACCTCCACGTGTCCGGTATTGCCGCCGCAGACCTGTTGATAGGTCGGGTTATCGGAGCGTCCGCCCGTGTACCCCGGCATGACCTTTGATACGCCCTTCAGCTGGGAGAAGATGGCCTCGGTGCACCAGAAACATCCGCCGCCGAAGACCGCAACCTCGGTTTTGTGCTTCATCCTTATAGGATATAAGGTCAAAGGATAATCAACAAATAGACAATCTTGAAGTCTGTATTTTGGTAAAGTGCTGGAATATATGCAGCGTAATAAGCTGCGTGGTTAACTGCAACAGAGATGTTGATATAGATGATCGGAGCCAGTACATGTAACATCATATGGATGGTCTATGAAGCCCACAGTATTAAAACAGAGGACTTCCCATTTTTCAGTCAGGAATCAAGGTTTACCGATGACTCTCCCGGGCAATTGTTTAAGTGGTCTTTGACGACCAGCGCCAGCACATCGAGCTCCAAGTGAACAAAAGGTCAGTCGTACCCGGAGTGGGCTTTAAATTACTTAATGATATTTGAGAGTTACCTACTTCTTTAATCTCCATAGCCATACCACTGGTTATGCCATGGATATGAGCTATCCCCTTCTCATGGTTACCGCCCAAGACTTTGACTTCGCAAAATTGCGGTGGGTCAATTTTTATGGTGGTGACCTGGCCTATAATGGTTCGCGTAGGCCCTGCCCAGGAAATGTCAGCAGCTTTTATGAAGTCGACACAGATTGGTTTGAAATTGCACCAGAGGCAGGTATTAGGACTTGGTGCCCCGTTGATGATCCCGCTATCCACTTTGTGATTATACTTGTCAAGGAGATAAAGTGCCTCATAAACGGCGTCTTGAGCGGCTTCAGGGGTAAATTTTATTTCGTGTGCTCCATCTATCAGACTCTCAATGAGGGCTTTGGTTGGCCATTCGCCCTCGTTATCATGGATTAGTGCGGCATAAAGTAGCATCTGTCGCACATAGGGTTCGCGTATCTGCTGCGAGCCCCCATTAGGATCAAGATTCTCCATGACCAACCCTGACTTATAATCGACTATTTGAATTCCGCTGTGGTCGCGGTGTATTAAGTCAATGCGACCTATGAGTTTGCCATCGTATCCTTCGTACCAGACCTCACTTTTTAATTCACAGGCAGAAGGTACCGTGGCGCTAATACTATGTGCTTCCTTTCGCTGATTGACTATGCGTAGTGCTGTGTTGCAAGCTGCGACCATCCGTAGTGCGTATTTTGGCCATTTTACGGGTGAAGGTACAGGTTTGATAACCAAGCTTTGTAGTGACTCCACCTCTGAGACTACTAGTTCCCGCCAGCGATCAGAGATTGTTTTTTCCACTGAGTCGTCTGGGGCTAAGTCAAAATCACCGCGGCAAGCTGTCTCCAACAAGCGGTGAGAAACGGAGCCAAGTGAAGCGTAAGTTGAAGCTGTTTTTATTTCTGAGAAGGACGGGTCTAGTCCGAAAGCTACTCTTAAGAAGCATGTCCTCAATACTTCATTTATTGTTGGCGACACTCTTTTGAGAGGTATCGCTTCTAGCCCCGAGGGCCGCTGCTTCATCGATTAAACAACCTACCTGCTAAGCCTTTCAATGATCTTATGTGGGTTATGGGCTAATGTCCAGATATCACACATGGCTACTGCCCGTGCTGTATCATGTGAACCGAGGCTTGCTGCCAAGTTGATAGCTTCGAGTTTAGCTCTAGCCTGTTGGTGGTTTAAAAAGTTGTCGTGTATTGTCCATAGTGGGTGTGACAAGATGGCTATCTTCTTTATGGCCGGCACGACGATAGCAGGCAACCCATTGAAAGTTGTCAGTGCTGCACCCTCTTCTTTTAAGCATTCCAAGATAGGTATTGAGAGTCCGTCAACCCTATTGAACCACCGTGAAACGTCTAATGATAGACCTGCAGCAAGCTCACTTATATCTAACGCTAAGCGCCAATCTAAGAGGGCATGTATCTGTCTGTTCTCGTAGCTCCTAAGACAGTCGGGGCAGGAGGAATCGCATTTTGAGATGTGACGCTCTTCCAAAAATCGTTCACGGCCACTAGTTAGTAGTCTTTCTAATAGCTTATTAAAAACATGAGGGGTTCCAATATACGGGGCATAGCCGGCTCCGTTTTCTAAACTATCAGCGATGAAGATACGTCCCGTGAAGGTTTGACTGTCCTGAGCGGCGATTGGTTGAATGCCCACCCGCAGTTCCTGGGGGTCAATATCTAGGATCTCATGGGCAGCGACTATTCGTAAATGGTGACTAAAAGAAGTCAGCGCGGACAGACCGGCTGGCATATATCCGTAGGATAGGGGTATGACTCCTAATGGTGTTAAGGTCTCCAACAGACCGGACTCATCGAGTCTCAGCTCGATACAGAGCACATCAGTCTTGGATACTGCCCCAATTGATATTCGTGTTCCGAGGGAGCTCCCAGCATTCCCGCGAAACTGCGGCGGCTCCCGGTAGAGGAGAGGATCGAGTGCTATAACACTGTTGTCAGACTGTCTTCGCATATCATACAATGACCCGTCATTATCATTGATTACGAATATGTCTTCTTGGGTAAGCGGGAGTAACTGTACACGTTTAATTTGGATAGGTAGAGTACTATCGCCAAGAGTTGCTATCTGCGGAAAGGAGGCGGACTGCCCTTGTTCGATTTCGTCATCGAAGTCCTCGCCTTGACTATAGTCAGTCCTGAAACCTTTTGGCTGGTAAATGGGGAATACATTTGCAAGCTGTCCACAGATCGAACAGGCAATGGATGAGACACTATTATCCTCCACCTTTCTGACTGATTGGCAGTGTGGGCACCTTGCGACGTAAAGTGGAGAACCTAAAGGATCGGCCGATATAGGCCTATTGTAACCTGGCACCCAGTTAGCTAGACCAATTGCAGTGTAGATTGTCCCGTCTTTGACCATTTCTGCTCCTGGTGCAAAAGCAGATATTGCTTGGTCGAGAGGCCGATCAGCAACCTTGCTTTCTTCAATATCACTCATGGATTCAGGTTCGCGCCAAAAAAGAGAACGTGCTCGCGTGGGGAAACCAAACATAGGAAGTAGACCAGCGTTGGCTAGCAATTCGCTAAGATCATCGTAACTGTATACACCTTGGTTTATAGCGCCGTCGATAGCCACAGGTAAAGCATCTGTGGCCCAGTCGACTAGACTGGGTATATCTGAATAACCTGTTAGTACTGTAATTGCCTTTACGATGTCTTCAATACGCTGTCTATTCTGTTGTAGCCATCTGACAACATGTGGGCGGCGGTCCGGCCACTGGGCAGTCCGTCCGAAGTTACCGTGAGTATTGGAGTAGTCCTGCTTTGGAGTGTGCTGCCCTAGTGAACTAAATGCAATCCTAAGTATTTCCGAGGCGACCACCCGTTTGAGCACAGTCTCACTCTTGGTATCTAGGAATGGGTTGGGTGGTGGATCCCCGGTGATCCTCTTAGTATCATAGAAATAATCATCGTCGTGACTCCTATCCCTTGCCAATGTAAGTGCATAAGAGAACTGCTGTAAACGACGGCCTGCTCGTCCAACACGTTGCTGATAGTTGAACCGGTGTGGTGGCATGTTGCCCATCACAACAGACTGAAGGTTGCCGATATCGACTCCAACCTCCATCGTTGTCGTAACGCTTAATAATTCAATGTCCTGTGCGATAGGCAGTTCGCCTGGAATAAATGCTCCTTTAAAGCGCCTCTGTCGTTTTCTCTGCTCTTTGAGTGGCTTAGTCTGACCTGTAAGCTCTGCACTTCTTAATGCTGCGATGGGCTTTGTAGCCAGTCGTTCAAAATATCCGGCATCAGGTATTTCCTCAGAATTTTGGACAAGTCTTTCACTATTGCAGCTGGGAGAAGTGCATATCCCAGCTGAAGGGTGCAAATGACGACGGGCACAGTCCTCGCATACCCAAAATCGTCTTGTTGTGGCTGGTTGTTTGATAATTGCGAGTCCATCAAGTCGTAACATAAACTGCGAGTCCATCGCTCCCGCACTAACC
The DNA here is from genome assembly GCA_041650115.1 of Dehalococcoidia bacterium. Taxonomy (GTDB): domain Bacteria; phylum Chloroflexota; class Dehalococcoidia; order GIF9; family UBA5629; genus CAIMUM01. The sequence goes on from JBAZLT010000001.1 coordinate 28,221, forward strand.
AATATTTGTTTAAGCGAGTCTCTCAGATCTTGCGCTTCAACTCTATGCCTTTGTGAGACAGCGTCTACATACCGTTTTAATGCCCGGGGCATTTCAGTTGAGTCACTAATGTAATTTGACCCTGGGTAGCGGCCTAAAAGGCCCAATATCCTGATAGAGCTTGCCACAAGTTGTGTTGCGGTGGCTTCATTGAGGCTCAAATGCCGATAATCAAGATTTGTATTAGTTCCTACCGAACCGAGCCCGAGTGACTCAAAGTCCCTTGCTGCTCGATCAAAGAGAGAATTGGTAATATCTGTTGTTAGCATTTGGCGGCGATAATTCCGTTCTTGTTGCAGGATGTTAGCGGGCACTTGCGCGTGTGTCGGCCTATTAGGCCAGTCGTATGCTTGCCACCAATCCATTTTTACTGAGCCTGCAGAGAAATTACGCATTGACGAACGTGGGCCGGCCGGGCTGAGTCCGTAGCTTAATAGCAGGCTCTCGACCTGCGCAATGAGAACGTGCCAGGGTAAGCGTCCTGTTCCCAATCTCTGACTTGATTCAAAGTCCTTCACTTGCGCAGACGATTCGGGGTCGTCAGGGATCTTCTCTAGTATTTTATATGCTGCCCATACTTCCGGTTTTGACGCGATGAATGGATCTACGATTGACCGTTGAATGGGGGGTAGCGTATCCCCTTTGGCGGCTGCGCGCATCAGCTCTCCGATGGGCAGCGACTGCTTCACAATTAGGTCTACAGCTTGACGTACTGTATTACGGTGGTGATTCAATGCAATACCAGCGCTTGTTTGTGCCGCATCATCGCGGCTGTCCGTAAAAATCAAGGTCTTCGGCGATTCCTCACCTTGTCGCATATCACGTAATAATTGGTCGACAATAACTTGACTGACCCTGGCAAAGCCAGTCCTACAACCACGTATGGGTGATCGAACTATACCCCTGAAAAATATATGTCGCTTTCGATTGGGATCCTCTTTGCCACATTGCGGACAACGCTCTGGCAATGCAGGTATGCGGAGCGCACTTGTGGCGTGTGGAACAGTTGCCATGAGCATGGTTCCCGTAGCATTCCCGTGAGCCGGACTAATCCATCCAGTCCTGTGGTCATAATAGGCTGGATAAAACTGGAATTTTGCCGCCTTTCCAGCGGACGGTTGTTGTGCATCTTCTGGTAGCCCGTGTGACCAGGGGTCATGGCTTCCGGTAGATAATATTTTTGGCCAATACCAAATATAGCGGCCATACGTCCGGTGTGAGACTAGAATTGGCTGCCCTGACGGTGTCTCCGTATCGCTGGGGAAAAGATATCCCTGTGCGTTGCAGTCAAGCCCAGGGGAGAAGCCACCCAAATAAGCCTCGCCACATGTCTGGCAGTACAATAGTTCCAAGATACGGCTTCCACATCCACAAGTTATTTTCGGTGCTGAATAAAGTTTGCCAATCCTGCGATGAGGTGTCTGCCATTGTAATTCCAATTTGCTACAATTTGGATTAGAACAAGCCCAGACCCCCCGTACATTCCTTATGAACATATGTACCCGGAACCGCACCATTTTGTCCTTGTCCTGTAAGCTAAGTGCAGTAAAGACTGCGTTCATTGCAAGTGTCCTGGACGGCTCGTCTGCAAAGGGTTTGTCGAAAAGACGTTCGGCAACGCTTGAGAAATGTGTAGCTCTCGTCCGACTACCTTTTAAGTCACGACAAGCCCATTCAACCGCATGAGGCAGCTGTCCCGATGTCGAATGCTTTTGGAGCTCATTAACTAGGTTTTCATCGCAGTCTACTAGTTTCCTGCCAAAGTCCAAGTAGGTTCTCTGCAAAAGAGGGCGGACATTTTGGGGTGGCTTCGGTCTGCCCTCTATCACCTCAAATGTGGAGCTAGGCACCCCGAAAAACTTCTCTCCGAAGTCTGCTATCTCTGCAGTGGTTGCTTCCAATGAAGCACTAGTTCCAATGCACCTAATTTGTGGCGAGTCGAAAGTCAGACCAAGTCGTTGGTATAGTTTTCTAAGGACGAGCGCCACTTCTGACCCTTGTGTACCACGATAACCGTGTAATTCGTCCACTACTAATGTTAGGGCATGCTCTGGATCGGCATAAAGCCAATCACGCGTTGAATTAAATATTGTGTCTTCTAAGTCGCGCATTAATATTACATTCAACATCACAGTGTTGGTAATTAGTATGTCAGGTGGGTCACCTTGCATATCCCACCGCGTCATCATCTCTGATGAATTTGGATCCGGGAATTCCCACTGGGTTGAACTTGCGACTTTCTTTTGGTCGATGGCCTGTATAAGATCATACATGTCCGTTGCCATTTCTTGTATCTCTCTGGCAACATTGGTTAATCTATTACGGTCGAGCTGTGATTTCCCTGTAGGGAGGATGTTAGTGCCAAGTGTCGAGCCGGTATATTGCCCGAAATAAATCCGGTTCCCTTGAAATATATCTTGAAACGACATATGCGCTATAGCACTCCGCAGACGTGTAATCTGGTCTTGTACGAGTGCATTTGTTGGGTATAAGACTATCGCCCTTACGGCGGCTTTTCTTGACTCGTGCCGTCGCGTAGATGTCCACTTCTGGGCTTTGGATTCAATTGACCACCAATGAGTCGTTTCAGGCTTTGATGCCGGACTCCATCCGGATGCCTCTAGTAAAAGGCGAGTAAGTATGGGTAGCATAAAGGATTCGGTCTTACCTGAACCAGTACCAGCAGTGACAATTGCATGCCTCTTCGTCGTCCCAAGTACGGAAGTAATAAGGGCCTCTTCTTGGTGTGTCCGTAGCCGAAAGCTGGGGGGCTTATTGAAAATAGAATGCGATAAGGCCTCGCTTTGGGCCTCATTTAAACCAATTTTTTGCGCAACTTCATTGATGCTATGACCATCCTCGTAGCTGGGGATGGGTTCTAGGAGGGGCTCAGTGAACAATATTCCTTGTTCAGATAGCAGTCTGTTGCGCTCAGATTGGATCGAATCATCTCGCAGGCGGAACGCAGTATCATAGTACAAAAGGTAAGCTTGTTTAAGAGACTCATATATACCTGCAGGATTTAAGTTCATATGGAAACACTCCCAATTATTAATATTAGCTACCATATATTGCATTCCATAGTGCCACCGCGACTTCGTCGGAAACCTGAGTATAGATGACCTGATGATTGGTCACATCAACAACGGGCGGGAGACCGCTGCAGAGGACTGCAACACGCTCGTAAAGATCGGGTAGCTGTGCCCCTAGTGGGCAAAATAGCTCCTTGCGTAGTCTTTCATAGGCAAGAATACTGGTTTGGTTCAGCTTGGCGGCCAGGTGTTTACCGCAACGATATGATATTCGGTAGCAAGTCCCGCTATTCTGCAGATAATATTGACGGGGAATAGATAAAGATCTGTAGAGGTTGTTGTCTTCCATAAGTTTGCTAGGTTTCCAGGTAGCTTGCGCTACATCAAATACATCTGCAACAGCGGCAGGTTGTACACAATGTGATTTTTTTAAAATCTTAAAAAGAGGTGTAAGCTGAGATGCAATAGATTCTGCCGGGTGATTAACCACTGCTACCTTTATATTAATAGCAACTTTGATTTTATCGGCGATTTCTTGGAGGTGACCTTTCTTCATGCCTTTGATGAAATAACTTGTTGGGCCAAATGAATTGTTAATAGCATCTAGCGAACCCCCGGCCTGTTTCACCTGGTCACCTAGCAACCGTAGTAATTGGTATGTCCTCCGACCTGAAAACAACGCCCGTTCAGGTTCCAATACGGCGATTACAGGGGGTGATACTTTCCAATTCCTCGGATATACCCAGCGAAAGTCTAATTCGACGTCGATATATCCTAGAGCCGAGAAAAGTTGGATCGCATTATACGAAAATGCTGGGTCAGCGGACACTTGCCGGGCTAAGAGTTCAAATTCGGACCAGGTTCCTTCACCAAGCGTAAAGCAGGCGTCCAACAGCCCATCATAATCATAACCAGGTATGCTATCACTGCTAGTAGCTAGTGATATCGTCTTTGAAGTATTGCGGGACGTATTGGTGCCGGGTGCCGGCGCAGGCAAAGGGCTAGCAACAGGAAAGCCAAATTTTGTTGTTGAATTCTTTATTTTTGAATACCCAGGTGGTTTATATCCCGGGAATTCACGGGACAATCCGCAATATATACAAAAACCTCTCTGCAATTTTCGATTATCATCAACAGTTTCAATATACCAATGGTGCGCAGAGTTTAAACATACAATGCCACCTTCTAACATTCGCTTGGGACTACTTACTGGTCCAACAGTATCTTCTTGGTCTGCTCCTATTATTGCACCAAGTTTATTGGGGAGTCTGGCTATTGTGGTGGGTAACATAATTTCTGTAGATACAAAAGCCCCCATCACCAGTATTTGCGCTTTTTCTGCGGCATCAGCTATTAATGTACCTGCAGATAATGTCCAGTTTAACAAATCCGACCTGTGCCCGAAGGTATAGTCAATTGACCTTACGGGCGAGTCTGGAGATCTAACTTCAAAGTATCGTCGTGCGATTTCCTCGCCAAGTTTATCGCCCTCAACGGCTGCTACTGTCAGGCCATAACTGCCGTCCTTCAAGCCAAGGCTGGCAACATTGATTTCCAATGAAGTACTAGTGGATTTAAATGTATGTGCATTATGATTTGCCGTACCAGTTGTTCCCTGATCTTCGATTACTACAGATAGTTTCTTGTCCATGCTATTGATGATTAATGTTGGTAGTCGCGATGATAGCCACTGTCTTCGCCCCGGTAATGATAGACCCCCGTTCCATTCGATACTAGAGAAGATGCTAGGGACAAGGTCAAATAAGTCCTGGTTATTTCCCACATCGGGAATACCGACGAGCTTAACGTCTTCGAACACGACCCAGTCCTGGGGAACGCCCCAATGATCCGGTACCATTCTCATTGAACCACTATCTACTTCGCTCACTACTCGTTGTACTTTTTCAGCAATGCTCTTATAGACAACCAACATACTACGATGCCCAAATTCTAGGTGTTTCTGCGACCGATAGAGCTTTTGTTCGTCATCCCATGCTAGCACTATGACTTTCTTAAGAAGCCAAATTGCTTTCAATGGCATGTCCTGGGCTTTCATTGTAATGTTGTTGACGAGAAAATCAGCTATTGAAATGTTTTGTATAGGCTCAGACCATGGGGCAATGAGTCCACGGTGTACAGTGATCGAGTTCATATACTTCCCATCTATTGGTAGCCCGCGACTGTCTCCTTCTTCAGTGTCGTAGGTCACCGACTGCTTGCTTTTAGGTACGTTGAAAACTATATACCATAGGAGCCTTGGTTTTGGCCCAGTCCATAATTGCGATTCTAGTACTATTTGTGTTTTGCTAATTACTTGCAGCCCTGTTTCAGAGGTACCAGGAATAGACCCGTCCCAATTTCTTAATTCAAGGGTGGCGACTTCGGCCATTCTTCTTTTCGCCTGAGTGTTTCTCCAATTTGAATGAGCTGCCTGACTAAATGTGGATCTATGAATCCAGTCATCCATTAGCCGTTCCATATCAGCTGGTGGGATTTCTCTCCCGGGTTCTAAGCTGTACTCAGCAAAGAACTCTGGCAGCTTCTGGCGGTCACTTGCGCGCAATAAGGCCTGTGATATCCCATATCCCACATATATAAAACCAGACATAGGGCGGGCGCTAGACAACCCAAAATGCCCTCCCTGTTGTCTGAGCCATGTATCAAGTTGTTGCCATAGTTTTAAGACCCCCGCAAACCCGACTCTAATATCTTCGCGGTGTTCCTTAGTACGATCCTTCGCTAACAGGGTTTCAGTAAGTCGATCATAGTAGTTATTGGAATGAAATTTTTCATCAGTCCTCATATATTGGGCTACAAGACAGAAAAAGGCTAGTACAGCTATGAAAGGTGGTGGGGGTTTGGCTCCTTTTGATTGCCAGTCATCCAGACGTGCTATGTGAGCATCGAGTAAGTGGCCCTTTCGTGGGTCAAGCGTACTCTTGATCACGTCAGTATAATTGGCAAGCGAAAAGGTCACCTGCAGTTCCTTGACCTCTTCATCGTCGATATCGATATAAACGTATTGGCCGTCCGCTTTTGCGTTGTAATATCGGTTGAAGAGCAATTGGTTCCATGCATCGTATGCATCCCAGGAGCATGACTTGGGTGTGGGGTCGTTGCTTAAGGACCCGTCTGAGCTCTCGTGAGCTTGGTCACTGGGTTGATTATCAACGTTGTCCATGATTTTCTTTGTATACTGGTTTCTGGTGTGTCCTCGGTTCAATCCTGATATTTAACGTTCAGCGCGGCCCCACGAACAGCAAGTACCACATGTTCACCCTTCTTATTCTCGTAAATTTGTTCTTCGGCGAACATTAGCCTATTGATTATCAATAACCTATTACTAGGATCCCTTTTAAAGGTAACGCTAGTCTGCCGCTGGCATACATAGTCTCGAAAAAGGTAATAACCTTATTATAGTCCTTGTTTGTCTCCAGATAGATGTTTCTGAGCGCAATAATTAAATAATCAATCTCGTGCATCATGCACGCTTCAAATAAGTCCTTCAGAAATTGGTTATTTGTTACACCGCGACCTGCCTCAATCTCAAGAACAGTATTTGTTTTCTTTTGTATTCCATCAGCGTTAAATGTTTTTTCTGGGATACCGTTTTTCCCAAAGAGCACAGGAACGCTTATCTTGTCTTTTGCCTTTTTACTTTTCTCAATAATAAAACCCTTTTTCTTTAAATCCCTACTTAGCTTTTCTAACACCTGGTCGCTATTATGCGTGAAACTTTGTGAATCAATACGGTTAAGATTGCTACTGAAAACGTCAACTACGTCCTTTAAATGCGGTGGAATTTCCCGGGACTTTGGGAAATATTGCCAGTTCAACATGCAGACCTCCAAATCATTAACCATAAGTCAAGATGGTTAATGTTACACACTACTAACCATGAACTGATCGGATTGTACACTTATGACATAAACATTTCAATTGGAGGTATTGGCCTTCAATCGTCTCTAAGCCTTTCAACGCAAGTTGCAACTCATTAAATGCCAATTGTACCTATCTATGATATATTAATATGTGTGTAGGTGATGAGGGCATTGAGTTAGGCAGATCGGAATCTCATGTGTATGAATGAAGAACAAGATCGGGATTGCTATAACATTATCTCGTTATTCAGTGGGGCCTTGGGATTAGACCTTGGTTTCGAGCGGGCGGGTTGTAACATATGTATATCGCAGGATATAGACCCCTGGTGTGTTAAGACAGCAGTTTCTAACGGTTATAAATGTATATCTGGCGATATCCGAACCCTCATCTTTAAAGACCCTGAGTGTGACTTTTTACTGAAACCAACAGGGCTCTCAAAGAAAGATATATTTGCTGTTATAGGTGGGCCCCCGTGTCAATCATTTAGCACTGCTGGCAGAAGGCGATCGACAAATGATCCGCGAGGGGGCCTATTTGCCGACTTTTGCCATGTTGTAAGAACGATCAACCCGCGTTTCTTTGTCATGGAAAATGTCAAGGGACTATTATCAGCTGCAAGGGAACACCTACCTATAGTGCAACGTAATAGTTCCACTCAAATTTCAGATGAACAACGCCTTGGTTCAGCATTCGAAGTTGTTCTTAAAACTCTTAATGGGCTAGGGTATAAGACTATCTATGGTGTACTTGACGCTGTGCATTACGGCGTGCCTCAGTTTAGGGAGCGGTTAATAATAATAGGCTCACGTGATGGCGAAGATATCTTTCTCCCGACCCCGACCCATTTTCACAAGCACCAGGACGCGACACATAGGTGGAAGACCTTGAGGGATGCTATTGTTGATTTGGAAGACTCGCCCGGCCCATGTGCCAGGTTTGCAGACGACCGCATTATGTACTTAAAACTAATACCCCAAGGTGGAAATTGGAAGGATTTACCAAAAGAGATGATCCGTTCAGCGATGGGTGGCGCTTATGAAAGTGGTGGGGGAAAAGTCGGTTTCTACCGCAGATTGGACTACGATCAACCCTCCCCCACTCTTATAACTAGTCCTGCTCAAAAGGCTACTATGCTCTGTCATCCAACGCAAAATCGGCCCCTTTCAGTGAAAGAATATGGTAGTATTCAACAATTTCCTGGGGATTGGCGTATTGAAGGGCGTATAACTGATTGCTACAGACAGATAGGTAACGCAGTCCCGGTTGGATTAGGAAGAGCGATTGCCCAAGTGCTGTTATCGGTAGCTAAGGGTGATGCTGAGGTTATAACTAAGCGGACGAGAGGGACTTCAGTACATAAAAAGTTAATTCAGATACAAAATAGTGTAGTGAACGGAATGATATGAGGATAATATATTGTGTTAGATCCTGTGAAAGTTGAATTAAAAATAACTGAATTGTTGGAAGACTTTTATAAGAGGCGAATCGCAACACTCTCAAAGTTAAATTTGCGAGAAACACTAAAGAGGAAAAATCCATATCTTTTCCGTGCGATTGGCACTCAACAAGCAAATGAAATTGTTGAGGCACTATTGCAAGCATATATGTCCAGTAGTGATGAGGGTATATTCGGCAATGTTTTTTTTGAGCCGCTAGCTAAATTTGTATCTGGGGGTGTGGTAAACGATGCAGAAGGTATTGATATCTCCATAGAGAAAAATCACACATACACAGCTATCGCAGTGAAAAGTGGCACACATATCTTTAATTCTACGAGTAAGAAAAAGCAGGAAGATTATTTCAAGATACTTGAGAACCGACTGCGGAAATTAAGAAAGCACTTTGACCCGGTAGTAGGTTATTGCTATGGCCGCAAAGGAATAAGTAAAGTTGGACGTCCCAAGGCATGGAGAGAAATTGCTGGGCAGGCATTCTGGCAAGAACTGACCGGTGACAAAGACTTTTATCTAAAGATAATACGTTTAATGAAGGAAAAACCGAAGAATCATTTACCTGAATACAAAATTGAGTGGGACATGGCTGTAAATAGGTTTACTCGCGATTTCATCAAAGATTTTTGTTTTGGAGATGGTCGAATAGACTGGGAGAAAATCGCTGTATTGAACTCTGGTATTAAAAAAAAGAGAACTTCCAAAAAGAAAAAAAGCAGAAAATAGTAATACGTGAAGATTCTTACACGTAAAGATAAGAGGCTATTTACGGGCAGCCTACTAGAGTGGTGGGCTACTGCCAAGCGGACATATCCTTGGAGAAGACCTGGTATTTCACCTTATGAAGTACTAATTGCTGAAGTACTTTTAAAGCGCACTACAGCCACTGCAGCTGCGAGAGTATATCAGGAGTTACTGGATAGATGGGATGATATTGAAGCCCTGTCAAATGCGGATCAAATCCAATTAGAAGCCATACTTACAGCTGTGGGGTTACAGAAGCAGAGGGCACAGGGGCTTAGTGATATTGCGCACCATTTGGTAATCCACGAATCTTCGCAAATACCGTGCAAATATGAGAGGCTAGTAGCGATACCTCATATAGGGAATTACTCGGCCAGCGCTATTCTTTCTTTTGGGTTTAATAAACCGAAAGCGGTAATTGATTCGAATGTAGTTCGCATATTCAAAAGGTATTTTTTACTTGAAGACGGTAGCGAAAAACGGCTGTCAGTGTTAGAGGATATTGCCGTTGCTCTGATTCCTAAAGATCATCATAGGGAATTCAATTGGGCATTGTTAGATATGGGGGCATTGGTATGCCGTTACTCCAATCCGCGACACGAAATATGTCCACTGAGGGGTGGATGTAGGTTCACCACGGCATTGTATAATAATTACTAGTGTACAATTGTTATTATGACGGCATAAAAATGAATAAGTATATGATAATATTCTGGTTGTAAGATTATATGACGAGCAGTAGCGCATTGGTCGGAATGTCCATCAATTTGAGCGCATTCAGAAACGCCGTTTCGGAAAGAGAAAAGCGGCTCACGCGCCACGCAGGAAAACAGAAGGTCTTTGGCTGGTTTTGTACCTATACCCCTATTGAGCTGATTCATGCGGCCGGGTTTCTACCGGTAAGAATCTATGGCGGCATGACAACGGTCGAAAAGGCGGGCAATCTGGTGCCTAATTTCGTCTGCCCTTATATGCGCACCTCGCTGGAGAGGGCACTGCGCGGCGAGTACAAATATCTGTCGGGAGTAATTCAGGGCTACACCTGCGACATATCGTGCGGCATAATGAATATCTGGGCGGAAAACACCGGGCTAAAGATGTTTCATACTGTACCGCTGCCCTATAACACTAACGAGAGCGCCAGGGATTTCTACAGGCATACGTTGAACGAGCTCATCGATAAACTCAATGCAGCCGGCGGTAAGTTCGATATGGCCGCGCTAGGCAGGTCGCTGGACCTTTATGCCAATATCAGGAAAAAGCTGCTGCGGCTGCATGAACTGAGGCGGCAGAACATATTCGCTCCGCCGTCCCGGGACTTCTACACGATAATGGAGGCCGGATTCTGCATGCCGCCTGAGGAGTACCTGGAACTGTTGGCCAGGCTGGTCACCGAGGTTGAAAACCTCAAGGCTAATCCAAGTAGCGGTATTCCGGTGCTGGTGTCGGGAAGCATCGTGGAGCAGATGTGGATATTCGACCTGCTGGAGGCGGCAGGCGGACAGGTGGTGGCGGACGACCTGTGCAACGGGTACCGCTTCTGCCAGCCGGCGGACGGCTCAGGCGCAAACCCCATAGACCGGCTGATCGACCGCTACATGCACCGCTTCCCCTGCCCCTCCCGCTCGACCGTGCAGGACCGCGTACCACGGGTGAAAGAACTGGTAGAGAAGTCGGGCGCGAAGGGCGTCATCTTCCTCTTCCAGAAGTTCTGCACTCCGCACCTGGCCGACTACCCGGCACTGTCCGAGGCGCTGAGAGATGACGGCATACCGGTACTATCGATCGAGATGGACGAGAGCGGTAATATCGAAGGACAGCTAAAGACGCGCTTCGGCGCTTTCTTCGAGATGATAAATGGATAAGACGCAGAATACAGGGAAATCGACCAAAAGGCTGGCCACCGCCAGGGAACTGCAGAAGATCGTGGCCGAGTTCTACCTGGAGGGTCACGAGGCAAAGAAGGCGGGCAAGCCCATCGGCTGGATGCCGCCCATGAACGGCCTGATCGAGATCTTCTACGCCATGGACCTGCAGCCGGTATTCCCCGAGAACTGGTCCCCCGTCTGTGCCGCCTTCGGGCTGATACATAAAAACTACATGACCGCCGAGTCCATGGGGTTCTCACCGGACCTGTGCGGATACCTGCGCAACTGCGTGGGCTATATAAATGGCATGATGGGCGAGGAAGGGGTGCCGCTGAACGGCCTGCCGGAGCCCGACATGATCTTCGTGCCGGGCGCCGGCTGCGTCCCCGCCATGAAGAACTTCCAGTACATCGCCAAGCGCTTCCCTGAAGCAAAGGTCTTCAACGCCGACCTGCCCCAGGTGCCTATCGAGAATATACAGCGCTACCACATCGATTACGCCCTCAGCGAGATAAATCGCATCATCGACTTCCTGACCGAGACAACCGGCAGGAAGATGGACTACGACCGCCTGGCTGAGGTTGTCCGCCTGTCCGACCAGTCCTGCGCACTGTGGGACGAGATCACGTCATACCGGCGCTGTATACCCACACCGATCTCGGCGGCCGAGGTGGGACTGATGTTCGTGATGGTCACCAGGCAGGGCACGCAACTGGCGGTGGACTACTTGACCAAAGTGCGTGATGAGGTCAAGCAGTGCGCGGAGCAGAAGACCGGCATCGTCGCCGAGGAGAAGGTGCGGCTGTTCTGGGACAATATTCCGCTGTGGTACAACCTGGGGCTTTTCAACTACTTCGAGAGATACGGGGGTGTGGTGGTGGCCGAGACCTACTCGGCAGCCTGGTCCATACGGCTCGATACATCCAACCCGCTGGAAGCGCTGGCCATGAAATCGCTGCAGTCCTACCCCATGGTGTCCTGCGTCTCGATGCAAAGACGGAAGGATATGGTGCTCAGGGCCTGCCGGGACTACCATATCGACGGCGTAATTCTGCACTCCAATAAGTCGTGCCTGCCCATCACGCTGGGACAGATGGATATCAAGCGCGCGCTGCAGGAGGAGCTGGGCGTGCCCTCGGTGGTGATTGAGGCCGACCATATGGACCCCGCCAACTTCTCGATGTCGCAGTTCGAGGACCGGGCAGGGTCGTTCATGGAAATGTTGCTGCAGAGGAAGGGGCGCAGTTAAAGCAACGCCCCTGCAGAGCCGAAGATTACTTCGATGTGCCCGCGATGGTGGCAGGTCACATAATTGCTTTCGTCACTTAGCGGCGTATTGGGTCTGCCCCGTCCCAATTTGAGGCAGCTTCTGCTACCGATTTGAAATATTCTTCCGTCATGTCGTTCAGATCTGATATTTCTATAATTGTACCGGGCATTTGATCGTTAATAAAATAGGCGAACCGTAGTGTTGAAAATATAATTCCCGAGTGGCCGATCCTGTAGCCAAGATCAAGAAGAAGCTTGCTTTTCTCATCGAAGTCATATACCCAGTGAGATATGTGCTGCGGTCCCTCCCCGACCGTACTAAGAAAATCACGGAATAGGGATGGCACATCGTTACGCTGCTGTATAAGCTCTATCTGGACATACCCCGAATTGGCAAGAGCTATGGACAGTTGAGGGTCGTAGGGCCTACCCATATAATGAAAATTTTCAATCGGTAAATTATCAATGTAATGCCAGGGCCCAACACCCAGTGCAAGCCATTCGCGCATCGATTTTTCGATATCTTTTACAACATAACCGACCTGTCGCACCGGCCCTAATTTTAAAGTACTCATATTAGTTTAAAACCTCCAATATATTTTCTTTGCACATATCTGTCAATATGACATACCCACATGATGCTGCCTTTAATATGGCATTACATGTGCCCGTTGGCACTTCTCGAGAACTATGATAGTCGATGCCAACGAGTTTATACAGGTTGAAATGAAACCGCGGTCTTGAGGGCTTTATTCCTGCCTTTGTTCAGGTTGACCTCGATCATGCTGCGGAAGTCCTCCAGCCGGAAGGTGTGCGTCACCAGCGGCTCCAGGCTCAGCTTCTTTTGCTTCACCATCTCCGCCGCGATATCGAAAATGTGCCTGCGCTCTCCTTCATAGTATACATAACCTGAAGAATAGGCGCCCTTGATGGTCTGCAGCTTGAGCCAGAGGGGAGTGAGGTCCAGCTTCACGTCCTTGCCGATGCCCACCATGCTGAGCGTGCCGCCCGTGCCCAGCGCGCGCATGGCCGCGAACAGCGTGGACTGGCTGGCCACGCAGTCGTAAATCCGGTCGAAACCGCCCATCAGCACCTCTTTGCCTATCATCGGTTTATAGGCCTTCGCGCCTGTGACTTCGACGGCCAGCCTGATCAAATCGCCTGAGACGACCCTGTCTGCGCCCGCCTTCTTTGCCATTTCGGCTGCGAAGGGCTCGGGCTCGGCTACGGTGATATCGCACTTGCAGCCCAGCGCGCGGATGGACTGTACGACGCAATTTCCAATCACGCCCGCGCCGATCACCAGCACTCTGTCGTCATCGCGAGGAGGGTTCTCCAGCACCGCCTGCAGCGACACGCCCAGGGGCTCGAAGACAGCGGCCTCTTTGACCGTAATTCCTTCGGGCAGCTTGAAGAGCTGGCTCTTGTGCGCAATGAAGCAGGGCGCAAAGCCCCCGCCCGTATCGCGGCAGAAGCCGGTGGCTATGGCGGGCGCCAGACTCCCCTCCGCCATGTTCTCACAGTTTGAGGGACGCCCCTCACGGCAGGGCTTGCAGGCCGGCTCGATCCCCCGCGCCGCGCAGCCGAGCTGGTTGACCAGTATGATGCGGTCGCCTTTACTGAATCCTTCAACGCCGCCGCCTGCCTCGGCGATCTCACCGCAGATCTCGTGCCCCATGGTGCAGGGAAAGGAGGAGAAGGGCGAGGCCGTAGGCGATTCCTTGAGCATAATAAGGTTGAGGTCGCTGCCGCAGAAGCCGCACATCAGCGTTTTAACCTTGACCCAATCGGGCGAGGGCAGGGATGGCTCGGGCATCTCCACCAGCTTTACGGTAGCCAGCGGACCTCTGTAGAACAGGCCCTTATTTAGTGCGCCCAGCAACGTGAGCGCCAGAAATTGGGACACGGACACCGAGAACTGCAAAGCCTTCATTGCTCACCTCCTGCAACATCTATTCCATCTTGAGACCGTCCACCAGCAGCAGCGTGCCGGGACTGGTCACCGTGGGATCGGTCAGCACGTTCACGCAGGCCGGCACGCCCGAGGCCAGCGCACGCTTGAGAGCGGGTATTATCTGGTCGTCCTTTTCCACGAACTCGCCGTGGCCGCCCAGCGCCTCCACCACCTTCTCGTAGTGCACCACGCCCAGCTCGGATCCCACCAGGCGCCTGGCCCCGTAGTTTATCTCCTGGCCGTGCTTGATCATGCCCCACGCCTGGTCGTTCACGATCACACAGACGAAGGGGATGTTATGCCGCACAGCCGTGTCGAACTCCATGGCGTTGAAGCCGAAGGAGCCGTCGCCGCTGATGACCACCACCATTTTGTCGGGACGCGCCACTTTGGCGCCGATTCCCATGGGTATACCCGTGCCCAGGCAGCCGAACAGCCCGGCCGCGCCGCCGATGATGCCCGCCTTCTCCTTCGCCTTGAGCCCCACCAGGCCGAAATAGGAGGCGTCGCCGCCGTCGATGATATAGATGGGGCTGTCCTGCGCGGCCACCCTGACCTGCTCCATCAGGCGCACCGGGTGTATGGGCGAGGACGCCTTGCCCCTCTGCTCGATCTCGCCCGCGGCCAGCGGCAGATAGCCGTCGCGCAGCGCCTTCATCCAGGCGCTGTGGTCCTTCTTTTTAACCAGCTTATTCAGCTCGCGCAGCGTTAGCGCGATGTCGCCCGAGAGGCCGACGTCGCAGCAGCGGTTGCGGTCCAGCTCGGTGGCGTCCACGTCTACCCTCACCACTTTGGCGCCGGGGAAGCCCTGGCCGAAGAACATCAGCCAGTTGAAGCGTATGCCCAGCACGATCACCAGGTCGGCCATGGGCGTGGCCGACAGCAGCGCCATCTGGCCGCCGTCCCAAAGGGACAGCGGATGCTCGTCCGGCAGCGTGCCGCGCCCGTTGTTCATCAGCACGAAAGGGATGCCGGTCTTATCGATGAACTCCCTGAGCTCCTTATCGCAGTTGCTGAAGGCTACGCCGCTGCCGCCCACCAGCAGGGGCTTGGAGGCAGAATTGATCAGGTCGGCGGCCTCTTTGATAGACTCCGGATCGGCCACGGACTTGTAAGATCTGCAGGCCTTCTGCGGACAGGTTATGTCCGCGTCGTCCACCTGCACGTTGAGTATGTCGGGTGGCAGCTCCAGGAAGACGGGACCCGGCCTGCCGGATACCGCCGTGCGGAAGGCCTTGGAGATGTATTCGGGGATGCGCCTGGTGTCGTGGCAGATGCCGTGCCACTTGACGATGGACTTGACCATGTCGGCCTGGCTCATGTCCTGCAGCGCGCCCTTCTGCTGGTCGCGCAGGGGCGACATGCCGCTCAGCATCACAACCGGCGCGTTCTCCATGGCCGCGTTGACCAGCCCGGTGAGCGAGTTGGTGAAGCCGGGACCGGCCGTGACGATGCAGACGCCGGGCTCGTTTTTGAAGATGGACCACGCATGCGCCATCATCACTGCCGCCTGCTCGTGGCGCACGTCTATCAGGCGCACGCCGTATTCGTAGAATCCGTCGAAGATGCGGTCGATATGTCCGCCGCTCAGTCCGAAAACCGTGTCGACGCCCTCGACCTGCTTGAGATACCTGGCAACCAGGTGGCCGCCGTAAATCTTACCCATGACCCATACCTCCTTGCGCGTTTAAATATGTAAAACGGTTTATTTTAACACCGGTTAATGATGTCGTTGCGAGAAGCACAGCAACGAAGCAATCTTGTGATAATTGTTTTCCCAGGAAATCGGGCTTGAGGAAAGCGGGGTCAGTCGAGTCGTAGAACCCTTTGCCGGTCATACCCTGTAACTCTTCGGCAGATCCTGCGATTCCTTGCTTTCGTCATAATATTTCATCTCGATATCGTAGACCACGTCCAGCCCGATCACGTCCATTATGGCGATCGCCCCTAAAAGGCCGACCTTTCTTTGCTAATTTACGATCTTAAGACTGCAGCCATTACTAACCTCCCGTTACCACTCAATTGAATCTATAATATGAAGAGTGTGTATAAATCCCTGACAATGCTTGCTTACGTATACTTCATTTTGTTAGCTTAAATGTTTGAAGTATTTTTGAGAACTGAACTTCGTCGCAGGTATCCATATTTACAGAGTTTAGCATTACCACTATGTATTTGCCATTCTTTTGAATACCTGAAGCAAGCGAATCTTCCATATGACCATCTTTCGCCTTGAATTCCAGGACGGCTTGAGTGGCCATTGTTCCATCTTCAAGCTTTACTTCTTTTTCCGATGCTATCTTAATATTAGTAATAGATTCGCCCAAAATTGCATTGATTGCGGTACTAATAGAATCCTCGTCACGTACCGATATGATTATAGTCTTACTCTTTGCCGGTGATGTAGCAACAAAGACATTCTTGTCCGAGGGAGATTTCACTATCCATGATTTAGGATAATTAATACTGAACCCATACTCAGTATTATTATATGCATCAGTTAACAACAAATCTTCACACTCAGGCAACAAATCAGAAGTACGAAGACGACTAACTGGAGTGAGAGACGCCTGTCTCTGGATTTTTATCAAGTCCAGGAACTTGTCATCGCTGGTCAGCAAATGGCGGATAAGCAATAGTCCTTTGTTAGCGGGTGACATCACTACCTGAACATTTTCCGCATCTGGAATAGCCGTAGCTTGAGTGCCAGCTTTGGTTATCAGAATCTTCACTGGATTGGACTTCACCTGGCTATCATTAATAACAAAAAAATTCCTGGTGTTTTCCTGGTACAGAGCCATTGACCAATAACTGTCTGACGGAACCACCGCTGAAAACAGGACCGGTTCTTGACTAACATCGTATGTGGCCAGGGAGTAAACGAGGTCAGCGCTGGGCATGACTACAGTCCTGACCTCAGGAGTAGTTTTGGTAGCTCTCATTAATACGTTGGGAGGAACCTTGTTCATCACAATATTCATAATAATTATGGGAATGATTATTGGAGTAATTAAATGGGCCACAATTGCCACGATGACTGTCCCAATGCCAGTCCATATAATCCACCTTTTCATTTACCTGCCTCCTCTATCACATGTGGTAAATCAACAGTTGCCGGATTATTGCGTACAGAATCCCCGGGATTATATAACCTGAGAGCAAGTGAAAAAGATTTTTGATCACCTAATGGAATCCAATCACCAGGTTTCTGATTTTTTGATAAATAAATAGTATATTTACCATCCTGGTCATACGTTACACTGTTGCCGCTGTAAGAATAACAATTCATTTCGTTTGGAATAAGGAAATCATCCTCACCATAAACTGTTATAGACCACCAGCGAGCATCCGGCACATTCCCTTCAATACGATAAACATTATCGCCATTTAATCTCTCACCGCTGTCATCAGTGTAGGCAAAATAATATATAGATTCAGATTGGTTTAGGCCGAGCAGAGCATGAATAGCAAACCATGCGCGATTATACATATCGTGCTGCTCGCTCCCTGTGGCTAAATTCGTTCGCCATGGGCCGTTGATGACACTGCTGGAAACGGCACTCCGCTCTATGGCCAATACTGCGGAACCAATGCCTATAACACCGCCCAGCAGTAAAGCAACCACAATTCCCAATAGTATTTTGACTGATTTCTTCATACATACCTCCCTACATACTCAAATTACTATTGATCACAAACATACACGGAAGCAATAGTTTATAGTAATTATCTGAAATTGATGGAATAAGATTGACAAAAGTCTCATTCAACTTGGGCAATGCACGTTGTAACATCCTATAAAATGCACGGTAGTTTGGTGAAGCATCCATAAGAACCTGAGCCTTTAATAGATGTTCCTGCAATTTTGGATGCCCTATATCCCAGGTCAATGACTGACGGTATCGACGTTTACATCTACCCGTCGCGTCTTTTGGTGTCCTTGTCCTGAGTTCTTCTAAGATTCCCTGAGCCAATCTGGAGTAAACAATATCATTGATCATGGTACCGATTATACTTGGTCGTTTAACCGTACCAGGATCATAAGCCCATCCCTTTAGTTTGAACATAGACTTGTAAAAACTATCAGGGAAACGCTTAGCCCAAGCAGCAGCGTATGGTAATAAATATGCATCAAGTATCTTTTGCAGAGCAGCCCTGTTAAGGTATTCTTGATAACCTGTAACCTCATCAACTAGTGCTATTATGCCGACCTTCGCAAACCCGCGTTGCAGAATTTCAGCTTCCTCTGCAATTAGGATAGCTCGTTTTACTTTCAAAAGTCCCTTTGAACGAGCTTCAAGTAGAAAATCACAGATGTCAGCAAGAATTGTGGCCTGATAACCGGTAGCCAATCTTCCACCACGTCCTTGCCTTATAAATCGAATGGGGCTGGCTAAAGCTTCCAGCAAGTCGCTACGGGCTAGTTCTTTTGCTCTCGGTATACTCAACAGATTGGTGAGCACACTCTTAAGTATGCCTCCACTTTTTTGCCCCGGGGCAAAAGCCTGTTGCAAACCACGTCCTGATAGGATGCGTGTTCCATTACTGAGTACATAAGCTGGGATCTCAGCATTGCCGATCTTCAGTGGCTTATTCGGGGAGCCATGGGTAGCTCTCAGGGGTTTCACGGTATCGGATATCTTGTTTGATGATTTAGTATTAGCTACATTTCCCACGGTCATATTTATCCTCGCTTTAGATAACTCCTAATGCGCGGGCATCAGTCAAATCATATATACAATTGTTATCACGACTATTAAACCTATGGCAGAATTCACTGATATATTTGTCGAGATATCTGAGGATTACCTTGTGATATTGTCCTGCGATACCTCTACAGACTTCACTTTAATTCTGCCGTTACGCTCTATCATCCCGACCACTGGAACCTTTTAGGTGCCATGGCCACGCTTTAATAGTTCGCCGCTACTTCCTTCACGCGATTTCCTCCGATATATGTATCGGCTATTTCGATGATACCCTGTAGCAATTCGCGTTGTTTGGTTTCTACCATTGCTTTCCGGATTCGCATTTCAAGTGACCAAGCCGTGTTTTTATTGACTTGTAAATATCTGGCTAACTGCCGGGCTGCGATGCCCTTCTTGGCATTAAGGACAAGAGAAACCGCAAGCATCCATTTTTGTAATGGCAAGTGAGTGTTATGAAATATAGTACCAACCGTCACACTAAAAGAAGTATTGCAATTGTTACAATGATGGCGGTTTTCTTTAGGTAATGGTGTGGTTTTATTGGAATTGCAGTAAGAACATACAGGCTTACCATCCGGCCAGCGCACTTTTTCTAAGTAGGATAAACAATCTTGCTCAGTGGGAAATTGCTTGTAAATCGATACTATATCCATTTTGTTATCCACTACCACAATGTGGTACAAGATAACAGATTAAAAAGGGTTTGTCAACTACCTTAAACTAGTACATTCCATTAATCTTAAACAGGCCGGGGAGCTTATTGAGTATTGGCGAACGGACTAAAGCGAAGTCAGGCCATACAGTTCATTGAATAAAAAAACGCCAATGGAGTATGCTTATACAACGGCTGTATTCTAAGATGTGGTGTTGCTAAACGCGGGGTAAGGTCACAACCACTGAAGGCCATGCCGCTGCCGCTCGAAAACCGTGTCCACACCTTCGACCTGCTTGAGATATCTGGCTACAAGATGCCCGCCGTAGATCTTACCCATGACACATACCTCCTCGCGCTTATGGATGTATTTTATCATGTCATTGCGAGGAGCATAGTGACGAAGCAATCTTGTACGTGATTACACAACAGCAGATTGCCGCGCCCTACGGGCTCGCAATGACGAAAAAAAGCCACGTCATTGCGAGGAGCATTGCGACGAAGCAATCTTGTGCGTGATGACTGTTTACTCAGCCGTGCGGGTAATAGCTCAACGCCGTCTCGAACATAGCATAAATGTTCTCGGGAGGGGTCCCGGCCTGCACACAATGTGAGGGCCCGAGAATATATCCGCCGCCTTTACCCAGTATATCTATGAGTTTTTTCGTCTCTTCTGCCACCTCTTCAGCAGTGCCGAAAGGCAGGAGTTTCTGAACGCTTACACCACCTGCATAACACAGCCGGTCGCCGGTCTGCTGTTTGAGCAGGGCGGGGTCCATCCCCCTGGCGTCCAACTGCAGCGCCTGCAGCACGTCTATGCCCATGTCGATCAGCCCTTCAAGCGCAGTCATGATAGCGCCGTCGGTGTGGTAGATGACCCTGGCGCCCATATTGTGGACCATGCTGTCAAAACGGGTATGATATGGCTTGATGAACTCCTCCCACATGGGCAGCGACATGAGCAGTCCAGTCTGCTGTCCGATGTCGTCTGCCGTGAAAACGAGGTCGATCATTCCGTCCGCTGCCTTGAGCAGACAGCTGAAGCTCTCCACGAAGAAATCGGTCACACGCCGCATAAGGCCGTGCACCAGGTCGGGCTTGGTGACCATATCCACGAAAAACTGCTCGAATCCTCTCAAGAACCAGGACGTTTCGAACGGGTTGGCGATCCCGGCAATAATGCAGTATTCCTGATCCCCGTTGAGCCCTTTGATCACATCTTTAGTGATGTCGTACTGGAACCAGTCCGCACTGGGCCAACGGTAGCGATTCAGCTCCGCCACGGTCTGGATATCCTTGAGCGGATGATGATAGATCTCATCGTAGCTGCCCTCGCCGTAGCTCACCGGCTTCCTCCTGACTCCCCAGAAATCCTCGCCGGTTTCCAGCCCCGGCCCATTGTAAAAATAAGTGAGCGCCCGCGTGTCCACTATGTCCACTATATAGCTGATGGCGTCTATATTGTGATATTTGACCAGGTAGTTGTTGAAGTCCTCGCCGGCAGGGGGATTCAGGGTACCGCAGATATCAGTGATGGGTATCCTGTCCGTTGTGCGGTGCGACAATGCCAGTAAAACACGTTCACGCCTGGACAGCTGCTCTTTTATTCTCATGAGTATAACGGTTTATTTTAACATGTCATTGCGAGGAGCATAGCGACGAAGCAATCTTGTGCGTGATTGCGCGGACACCGGATTGCCGCGCCCTGCGGGCTCGCAATGACGTGAGGAAAAGGCTCGCAATGACGTAGGGAAAACGGCTCGCAATGACGTGAGGAAAACGGCTCGCAATGACGATCTATTTTTTACCCAGGAAATCGGGCTTGAGGAAGGCCGGATCGCTCCAGTCGTAAAACCCTTTGCCCGTCTTCATGCCCAGCAGTCCTTTGTCGATCATGTCCGTCAACGCCTGCGGCGGCTGGTCCTGCGGATCGCGGCTCTCCTTGTAGTACGCCATCTCGATGTCGCGCACCACGTCCAGCCCTATCACGTCCATCATGGCGAAGGGCCCCAGCTCGACTTTGAACTGCAGCATCCATGAGCGGTCGATATCCATCGGATCGCCGTACCCTTCCGCCCACAGCTTGAGCGATTCGCGCTTGACCATCCTCCAGAGACGGTTGCCCAGGTAGCCCATGATGGGCTTTTTGACAACTACAGGGACGCAGCCGATGCTCTCCACCCAGGCTTTTACGGACTCAATGTTTTCAGCAGCGGTAGTTGTGCCGGGCATGATGTCCACCAGCGGCAGGTCGATCATGGGCGAGTCGAAATGAATGTTGAGCACCCTTTCTTTGCGGGACACGGCGTCCTCCAATTTCACCACCGGTATGGAGGAGCTGTTGGAGGCTATCAGCGCCCCGGCCGGCGCAGCCGATTCCACCTGTTTGAATATCTTACTCTTGAGCTCGAGGTTCTCACTGACCGCTTCGATGGCCAGGTCGGCGTCCGCCACCGCCTCGGCCAGCGAAGCACAATATTTAATCTTGCCCTGGGCGGCATCCAGCCTCTCCGCCTGCGCGGACATGCCCTTGAGACCGAAGATGCCCTTGAGGTCCCCGATGCTTTTGGCGGCGGAATCCGGATTGACGTCGTAAACTTTCACGCGGTTGCCGGCCAGTGCGGCCACCGCCGAGATCTGCACGCCCATGAAGCCCGCGCCGATAACGGCGACATTATTTATCTTGAACATTATGCCCTCCCCTTGTAACTGAGTGTGACGCCGTTGAGACGGCGCCTATTTGCGGCGCAGGCCGAGTATCTCGCGCGCTTCCGCAGGCGTGGCCACCGGCCTCTCAAGGATGGCGGCAAGCTCCTGCACCCATTTGGCCTGCTCCCAGCTGCCTTTGGCCAGCTCGCCGCCCGGCACCCTGGTGTTGTCCTCGAGGCCGATCCTGACGTGCCCGCCGGTGAGGATGCTCATGACCGCGGCCGGCACCTGGTTGGGACCGACGCCGCAGACGCCGAAGGTCGAACCTTCGGGCAGCAGGTCCAGCATGGTCAGGTGAAGCACGGGATTGAAGGCGATGCCGCCGAAGGCGCCGTACACGAACTGGAAGTTGAGCGGCAGGGCGAAAAGGTCCTTCTGCTTGCTCAGCAGCTGTATGTTGTAGATGCCCGCCGGGTCGTATACCTCGAACTCAGGCTTGACCGCGTGCTGCTTCATCACTTTAGCGAAATCGGCGATCATGCCCAGCTTGTTCTCGAAGGTGTACTCGAAGAAGACCTCGCCGGTCTTATGGTCGGCTATGCCGTCGTTCATGGTCGCGCTGTTCATACTGCCGATGTCGGGCTCGAACTGGATAATGGGGGCTATGCGTTGCTCGGGCGTAAGCCCGACGGTGATGGCCGTGCTGAGGTTGATGATCATATCGGGACAGCGCTTGCGGACGGCCTCGACGGTGGCCCCGATAATACCGAGGTCGGCGGTGGCAAACTCCGTCTTGGGGTCGCGGGCATGTATGTGGACGATGCTCACGCCGTACTGCATGCACTTCTCGCATTCGTCCGCGAACTCCTGCGGGCTGTAGGGCACGTTGGGATTGTTCGATTTGAAGGTGGCGCCGCCCGACAGGGCGGCGGTGATGATCAACTTATCTCCCTTCGCCACTTGGGCCTCCTTTCACTTATTTTTGTCGGGGTCAATAGGTACCCGAGAGGAACTTGGCCAGGTTCCATTTCCACCTGGTGTAGGGCGGGTTGATGGCCTGGCTGACCAGCTCGGTCCAGGTGCCCTGGCGGATCACGCTCTTGCGGTGGCTGAAGGCTTCGAAGCTC
>JBAZLT010000002.1:0-25313 GCA_041650115.1 Dehalococcoidia bacterium
CCATGCATGATCACCGAAAATCCGGCTGTCGAATACCATGCATTCATAAGCTGCATACGCCTCTTTCAGTATCGGAGCATCGGTTTTAATAGCGGGGACATCCTGAATATCGAATTGTGTGAATTTGTCGGTGAAGCTACCGCTGCTTCCGCCTACTGCGGCGATGATACCGGCTTTATCCAGGGGCATGAAATTAATTGCGAAGTGGCCCGCGCCGCGGATCATATTGTAGGTGAAGCGCTTGGGAGCGACGGAAATTCCATAAAGCGGGGGATTGAATGACACAGGGCAGTGCCAGGCCACCGCCATGGCGTTTCTCCTGCCCTCGTGACTGACCGTCACAATGGCGGCCGTCCTGGGATAATGGTGATAGTAAGCTCCGATATCCTCCGCAACAACCTTCAACATGTCGTCAACCCTCCTGCAGGGAACGCGCGATTATTTCTTCAGGCCCAGGTGCTTCTCAATTACATCCAGCTCAGCCGGCAGCTCGGGGAAGGGTTCCACGTAGCGCACCGGAATGTCCGGGTCTTTCAGCCCGTTGCCTGTTACGATGCAAACGATTCTCTTTCCCTTGTAGCTTTTGCCCTGTTTTATCATCTTGAGCAGCCCTGCCAGCGGTGCGGCAGACGCCGGCTCGCCGAATACACCTTCCCGGCCGGCCATCATTTTGTATGCAGCAAGTATCTCTTCATCAGTTACGCAATCGATCAGCCCGCCCGATTCATCCCTGGCCGCGGTGGCCCCCTTCCAGCTGGCTGGATTACCGATGCGGATAGCCGTGGCGATCGTTTGCGGCGCCTCGATGATCATGTTTTTCACGATGGGCGCCGCGCCCTCCGCCTGGAATCCCATCATGATGGGCACCTTATCCACCTTCCCCTTATCCCTCCATTCCTTAAACCCTTTCCAGTACGCGGTAATGTTGCCCGCGTTGCCCACCGGTATAAAAAGGTAATCGGGTGGTCCGCCCAGGTCTTCAATGATCTCGAAGGAAGAGGTCTTCTGCCCCTCGATACGGAACGGATTCAGCGAATTGACCAGGGTTATGGAATACTTCTCGGCCAGGATGCGGGTTACCTTGAGCGCCTGATCGAAGTTGCCTTCGATAGCTATGATCTCCGCGCCGTAGGCGATAGCCTGCGCCATTTTACCCATGGCGATCTTGCCCTTGGGCACCAGTATTATAACCTTCAGGCCGAAGCGCGCCCCGTATGCTGCAGCCGAAGCGCTGGTGTTTCCGGTTGATGCACAAATGGTCTGCTTGCTGCCGTCCTCCAGTGCCTTGGCAATGGCAAATACCATACCGCGATCCTTGAAAGAGCCGGTAGGATTGCAGCCCTCCAGCTTGAAATACAACTCACCCACGCCCAGCTCTCTAGCCAGGTTTACCGACTTGACCAGGGGGGTATCACCCTCGCCCATTGAGATCATGGGCGTTTTGCCTGTGATCGGCAGATGCTCCTTGAAATGGTGCAGTACTCCTCTTATCATTTCAGATGGCCTCCACCCTGATGAAGTTGCTGATCTCTTTGACGACCGGCAATTTATTAATGATTTTTATGGCATCCTGCACGGCGCTCTCTTTGGCCGGATGCGTCATGATGACGATTTCCGCAGTATTGGTCGATGCATCGGATTCCTGCTGCTTGACGGAGGAAATACTAATAGCCTGGTCCCCCATCACGCTGGCGATACGCGCCAGCACACCGGCTTTATCCTGCACTTTCATGCGGAAGTAGTAACGGCTCTGAATCTCTGACATGGGCTTGATGCCCGATTTTTTCTCAGGTATGAAACGCGGCGCATTGTCGCGCCCGGCGCTGATATTCTGTGCGATATTAATCACATCGGCCAGTACAGCGCTGGAGGTTGCCGAAGGCCCTGCTCCCTGCCCGTAGAAAAGCACGTTGCCCACCAGGTCACCGGTGACATAGATAGCATTATAAACGCCGTCCACCTTGGCCAGCAGGGACTCGGCAGGTATAAGCACCGGCTGCACCCTGGCCTCAACCAGATCATCGGACTTTTTAGCTATGGCCAGCAGTTTAATGGCGTAGCCGAATTCATCGGCATAGCTGAAGTCCTGTGGCTTGAGCCGGGATATACCCTCATAGAATATCTCGTCGAAGTTCACATCCATGTCGAATCCCAGAGAAGTCAGAATGGCCAGCTTGTATGCCGCATCCAGGCCTCCGACATCGTTGGCCGGATTAGCTTCGGCATAGCCCAATTTTTGGGCCTGTTTGAGCGCCAGGTTAAAGTCCAGCCTGTCGTGCGCCATGCGTGTCAGGATATAGTTGGTCGTGCCGTTAACGATGGCATAGATGGCCTGTATGTCATTGGCCACCAGGTCCCTCTGGAAGGGAGAGATGAGCGGGATGCCGCCACCCACACTGGCTTCGAAACGCAGCCCCGCGTGGTGTTCCTTGGCAATCGACAGAAGCTCGGTGCCGTGCTTGGCCATGACCTCCTTGTTGGCGGTAACCACATGCTTGCCATTGGCCAAAGCTTCCTTTATATAATCGAAAGCCGGGTATTCACCCCCGATCAGCTCTATAACAATATCGATATCTTCACCATAGACCGCACGGCGGTAATCATCAGTGAAGATAGCGCGGTCAAGTCCGGCCAAGCCGTGCCTGGAATGGTCTTTCTCAATCACGGCTTTCAGGACAAGGGGACAGCCCGCCTGCCGCGCTAGTATCTGGCTCCTGGCGGTCAGACCTTTGGCCACACCGGTTCCGATCGTGCCAATGCCCAAAAGGCCTATATTGACCGGGCGTTTCTTATGCAAACCTTATTGACCCCTGCTCTTTAATACCTTGTCGGCAGCGAATTCCTTCTGCTTCTGATCAAG
This sequence comes from Dehalococcoidia bacterium, assembly GCA_041650115.1. Taxonomy (GTDB): domain Bacteria; phylum Chloroflexota; class Dehalococcoidia; order GIF9; family UBA5629; genus CAIMUM01. Next base: position 2,861 of record JBAZLT010000002.1, read on the forward strand.
AAGGTTTTCACTTTTTACGCCTTTCATTAATCCTTCCAGCCACGTGTTCAGACAGTCTTGCTCCACCATCATCTTGATGTTGTCATCCAGCGGACGCACCTTCTTATCGAGCACCTGTACTATCCAGTAACCGCCATCTGTTTCTGTGCCGTCGTCGCGGATAACCGGGCTGATCTGCTTAACATCCTGGGTACTGAGTATGCGCGCCAGCTGTGTTTTATCCGAGCCGGGTACGATCCAGTCCAGGTCACCGCCCATATCCTTGCTTTTATGTTGTGAATATTGTTTGGCCAGGCTATCCCAGCTTTCGCCGTTGACCAGCCTTTCTCTTACTTTATTGGCTTCTTCCTCGGATGAGAATAGTATGCCCCGCGCATGTATTCCCCTGGTATCGTCCTTCTCAAGCACCTCCAGTACCCAGTAACCAAACGGCTTCTGCGCATTAGCGTCGTATATCGGTTCGCCTATTTCACCTACCTTCATCTTGAACAGCACATCTCTAATTGCAGAGTCCTTGAGGGAACCGAGCGCTTTGTCCTCATAACCCTTAGGCACCCATCCCAGATAGCCCTTCCTGCTCTGAGTGTACGCATCGAGAGAGAGCATGGTAGCCGAATTGGAGAAATTATCTCCCAGTATCAGCTTCTGTCTGCGATCGTCAGCCATGGATTTTGTCTCGAGCAACATGGCCTGAGCTTCCACCTGCTCGACCGGCACAGAAAGGATGGGCATACAATTGGCTGCTGAATATTTACGAGTGGTTAGTCTGGCTTTGACGATATCGACTCCGACATCGTTCTTCTCGAGTTTCATGGTGTCCAGTTCTTTGGTTATCTCTTCGTCACTGATGGTGATATTATCAGCCGCCCCCGCTTCGATAATAGCATGGCTCTGCGCTATGCCCCTGGCCACTACATCAGGATATAGCCGGACCACGTTGCTCTCCTGGCCTTCCGTGTAGAAGTCCAGCATTTTAACGAAATAGTCCATATTGTATGACTTATCGTTTACCTTTAACACAGTCTGCTGGTATGGCATGATCTGTTCGCTGTAATACCAGAAGCCGATGATGCCCAGCACAGCAACAATGACGGCACCGGTAACGATGCCGATGATACGCGAAAGCCTTTTCTCCTTTTTCCATCTGGAGACCTGGCGTTTGGTGGGATTCCTGGTGATATTAGCCTTGCGGTGTTTTCCAGCCAATTCTGAAACCTCTCGTCTATAAAATAAAATTAAGGCAATTCACATTGCCCGCCGAAACCTAATTATGATAACATATTTTCGTCTCTCAGACACGGGGTGTAGCGCAGCCTGGTAGCGCACCTGAATGGGGTTCAGGTGGTCGTCGGTTCAAATCCGACCACCCCGACCAGCTTTATTTTCCTCAGTCAGCAGCCTTAAATATGTTTTTGAGCAGATTGTGCCCGCGTTCGCATATAAGCTGTTAGTCGATACCCCACCAGCGTGAAGGAAATGCTTCTTTAATGAATTTATCGCCTTTTCCTACGGGCTTAAGGCCGAGGGTGCGCATGTCGGCATCCACCATGATCATGACCAGTTCCTCGAAGCCCACCTTCGGACTCCACCCCAGCTCCCTGACCGCCTTGGAAGGATCTGCCTGCAGCTCATCCACCTCCGTAGGCCGCATGAAGCGAGCATCCTGCTTTACATGCTTGCGCCAGTCCAGCCCTGCATAGGCAAATGCGCTCTCGATGAACTCCTTGACCGAGTGCTTGCGTCCGGTGCCGACCACGTAGTCGGTCGGCGCCGGGGCCTGCAGCATCTTCCACATTATCTCCACATATTCCGGGGCAAATCCCCAGTCGCGCTGTGCATCCATGTTGCCCATAGTAATATGATCGGTTTTCCCGGCCAGAATCTGAGCAATGCCGCTGGTGACCTTGCGGGTAACGAAGTTCTCACCGCGGCGGGGTGACTCATGATTGAAGAGGATTCCGTTGCAGGCAAAAAGGTTATAGGCTTCGCGATAATTGACCACAATCCAGTAACCGAAAAGCTTGGCAGCAGCATACGGGCTGCGCGGGTAAAACGGCGTGCTCTCACTCTGAATCTTCTCGGCCACCTTGCCGAAGAGCTCTGAACTGGAGGCCTGGTAAAATTTGGTTTTGAGCTTGGTCTCGCGTATGGCGTCCAGCAGTCTCAACACTCCGATGCCGTCAACCTCCGCGCTGTATTCGGGCACTTCGAAGGAAATCTGCACATGGCTCTGGGCAGCGAGATTGTATATCTCTTCAGGCTGTACGCGCTCCAGCACCCGGTTCAGATTGGATGAATCGGTCATATCCCCGTAATAAAGGAATAGTCTTTCCTTTTTACTATCGCTGCCGAACTTGATATGGTCCAGCCGTGTTGTGTGAAAGGTGCTGGCGCGGCGCACTATGCCGTGCACCTCGTATCCATTGACCAGCAGGAGCTCGGCCAGATAAGAGCCGTCCTGACCGGTAATGCCCGTGATAAAAGCCTTTTTAGCCATTTTTCTCCTTAATATATGTCCGCGATTATTCACTTCCTGGACGGGCCTGGAGGCCCATCCCTACGTTTCGCTTACATCCCAGGGAAACCGCTCACCATTGAGGTGCCGTTTCCAGCGTTTCAGGTCCTCCTTGACCATGATCTCCACCAGCCTGTCGAATTTAACCCGGGGCTCCCAGTCCAATCTGGCCCGCGCCCTGGAATAATCGCCCTTTTGCACAACGATATCGGTCGGGCGCATCAGTGCGGGATCGGACTCAACATATTCGGACCATTTCAGGCCGGCAACCTGGAAAGCCCTGCGCGCGAATTCCTCCACGCTGTGCACTTGTCCGGTAGCGACAACGTAATCGTCGGGTGCGTCCTGTTGAAGCATACGCCATGCCGCCTGCATGTACTCGGGAGCATATCCCCAGTCCACCTTTGCGCTTATGTTGCCCAGGGCCAGCCGGCTCTCCTTGCCCAGCGATATCCTGGCCACGGCATCGGTTATCTTACGCGTGACGAACTCGATCCCCCGCAGCGGCGACTCATGGTTGAACATGATGCCGTTGCAGATAAACATGCCGTAGCTTTCGCGATAAATCCTGGCCATCCAGTGGGCGTAAAGCTTGGCCGCCGCGTAAGGGTTGGCCGGGTTGAAGGGCTGGCCCTCATTGTACGCGCTGCCGTCCCCGGCGCCGAAGAGGTCCCGCGTCGATGCCTGGAATATCCTGGCCTGCGGTGCGGCCTCCCGTGCAGCTTCCAGCAGGCGGACAAAACCCAGGCCTGTTATTTCGCCGCACTCGACAGGTAGTCTGAAGGAGCTTCCCGGGGAGCTGTGCGCCGCCAGGTTATATATCTCAGCCGGGCTGCTGCTTGCCACCGCCTCCAGCAATGCTTTACCATCCGCCATATCGGCCTGTATAAACTTGACCTTACTATATACATCAAGGTAATTAAGTCGCCAGCAGGCCTGAGAATCGGTATTCATATCCAGGCCGAATACCTCGTAACCTTTTTCGAACAACAACTGGGACAGGTAGGCCCCGTCCTGGCCGCAGACGCCCGTTATCAAAGCTCTTTTCGACATAGCTGTTTTCAACGTACCCGGACGCGGCTTATCATATCACGAGCGATTTAAAAGGGAAACCCGCTCAAATAAAAAAGGGGGACGGTATATACCGTCCCCCTCGTTATCCCGATGAGCTGTCAGTTCAGCTTCTTGACTACCCTCACAACCTGAACAATTAAGGCAAAGATATCCTCTTTCTTCTTGTAAGGGGCGATTACCATCCGGTCTCCCTCCATCTTGAGGCAGAGATCTCCGGGCGCCGGTTCCATGTCTTTACCACAGATAATGATGTCACCCTTGTGAACAACATTATCGTACTCCAGGTCGCTGGATTTAATGCCTATCAGCTTCATCTCTCTACCTCCGCTTAAGGCCAACTCCCTCGGCACGAAGACATATTCAATTATTTGCCTGCTGTCAATTGCCGCATAAACCGGAACCACGGCTGGCAGCGATAACTGTAGTTCATTCATTATCTCATAGGGTGTTTTCTTTAGCAAATCATCTTTGGGACCTTTTTCAAGCACGAAATTGCTCAGTTCGTTAATAGACACCTTGAGAGCGCGGGACAGCTTGTTCAACGACGCCAGGGTGACTGATTTGTAATCGCCCTTCTCTATTCGGCAGATGAAAGAAGGGGACAGGTCAGCCAGCTTGGCCAGCTCGGCCTGCGATAGTCCCCGTTTGGACCGCGTTTCCTTTACGTATTCACCTAACATAGCTCTTTTCCACCCTCCACAAGACTAATTGTTTACCATAGTAAATATTTTGTACAACGAACCAAAAAGGTCCGAAAACCTATTGATTTTAGTAAATTATTCGTTTAATATAGTAAAAATGAAACTTCAGGCCGAGCTTTACAGGATAATGCAGCAGGAAAAGCTGACCAATGCCAGGCTGGCCTCCAAGCTGGGGATATCTCCATCGATGCTCTGTCTGGTACTGATCGGAGACAAGAAGCCGGGAAGGCGTTTTCTTCAGGGGCTGGCGACGCATTACCCCGATATCTGCCTGAAGTATTTACGCGATCAAACTCCGGCCAAACCGCAGGGCGGTTAGAAAACATGAACTTATATTTCCCTGAAACAACCCGGCGTATCGTTTTACCCGGATGTGTCTTTACTAAAGTGAATGAAGAAATAACAGGGAGGCAAGTCCCGGCAGTCTGACAGGGATGTGATCCAGCGGCCCCGGGCCGACGACCTGGCCAGGGCGACCCGGTGACCGTGGAAATAATTTGTTGGAGGTTTCTCATGGAAAGTGAAGGTTGGACCATAGGGTTGGTGTCTGCATTCATTGCCGTAGCAGTTCTTACCGGTATCATAGCAGCCTTCTCAATGCTTACATGGGTGTTGGGCAATGTTTAAGCGATTGACCACCATAAAAATCGGCGTCCTTGAATTCTTATACAAGTTCCTGCTGGTACTTTTCGTCATCATGCCGATATGCATGGGCGGGTGCTTCTGGATAGGGGTGCAGGCGGATGCTGCGCTCAACATCCACCTGCTGAAATTCATCATGCCGTTCGTCGGCTCGCTGATCGGCCTGTTCTTCACCGCATTGCTTCTCCAGGCCGGGCACAAGAACGTTCCCGCAACGGTCGAGGAACCCGTAAAATCATTTTCCGATACCCTGGTGAGCAGCAGGTCGGAGATCACCGAAACAGCTTCGCAGCCGAAACCGTCCATACCGCGCGCCGGATTCGTTACACCATATTCTGTGCAGGGAGGTAAATAGTACATCTCATTGCTCTACCGGGTAGCCCGCATCGACCCAGGCGCCGAAATTACCCTTGAGGGCGTACACATTCTTAAATCCCGCCTCCTTGAGCAGGCCGGCAGCCGACAGCGGAGCACCCGTCCAGTGGCTGTAAACTAAATATGTCGCGTTCTTATCCCAGTCTGACATCGCCGCTGGCATAACACTTTTAGGATAGTTGACCGCTCCTGGCAAATGCCCCTTATCGTAGAAACGGCTCGATAGATCGATAACGACCACGTTAGTAGTCTCGTCCAACATCTGTTTGGCTTCCTGGGGAGTAATCCACATAGACGAGACACCTGACGTGGTCTGTTTATATGTGAATCCAGCAATCACCACCGCCACAATTGTGAAAAAGACCGCGTAGAATACCATTGCATGTGACGCTTTCACTGATGTGCTCCTTTATTTTATTTCCGCTGTTTCGACCGTAATCCGTTTACTAACCTGAGTAATCGTCAGCCTGTTCCCTAGTAGCCGGCCCGGGTGTACCGGCAGTTCAACACAGGGCTGTTTACGCCTGGCAAGTTGAAAACTCTCTGTCTGTGCCACCGGTGTCTTTATTAAAGTAAATCATATGAACGCCTTTTAAACATCGGTTGCGGCCTTTATTTTTTTACAGAAATCAGTAAGGAAAAGGCGTACCGCAAAATGCTTAGTTGCGACAAGGGTTTCCAGTATTTACCTTATTAAATCGGATATATCGTAGCTATTTCAGGATTATACGATGTAACCATTTGCTGCGGTAATGGGCCGCCGGGACAGGCTGACATTGAACCCCGTATCCCCAGGATTCACAGTTTTATACAGTATTGTAAATACCGCAAATTTGTGAAAGGGGATACGGACAGTTTCAAATCGGGATGAGACGGCGGCGGTTGCCCCCTAAAGAAGATACATGTTTTCCGCTTCGCGCAGCAGCGAATCGCGGAAGTCCGGGTGGGCGATGCTGATTATGTCCAGTGCGCGGTCCCTGGTGGATCTGCCCTTCAGATTGACCACGCCGTATTCTGTAACAAGGTAGTGCACATCCATCCTGGGTGTGGTTATAACCGCACCGCTGCCCAACCTCGGGACCACCCTTGACACCTGCCCATTTTTGGCTGTGGAATAAAAGGCCAGTATGGATTTGCCCCCCCTGGAATTATAGGCGCCCCGAACGTAGTCGAGCTGTCCGCCCGTACCGCTGTACTGGGAACCTCCCAGAGATTCGGCATTGCATTGACCCAGCAGGTCAACCTGTATGATGGAGTTGATCGAAATCATGTTATCGTTGCTGGCAATGACGGCCGGATTGTTGGTATAGCTGACCGGATAACTTTCCATGCTGGGATTGTCGTGCATAAAGCGATACATCTGGCGCGTGCCTTCGGCCACCGTGAAAACATGCTTCCCGGTATGCATATTCTTCCTGCGCCCGGTGACCACACCCTTTTTAATCAGTTCCACCATGGCCGGGCCGAAAACCTCTGTATGCACACCCAGGTCCTTATGCTTGACCAGTTTCATCGCTATCACATTGGGCAATCCGCCGAATCCCAACTGGAGTGTTGCCCCATCAGGGACAAGGTCGGCAACCAGTTCCCCGATGAATTCATCCTCCGACCTGGGCCCGGGCCATTTGAACTCGATGAGCGGCGAGGTATGCTCCACGATTGCATCCACCTCCGAGATATGCAGCAGCGAATCGCCGAACACCCTGGGCTGGTTCTTATTGACTTCCACGATAAGACGCTTGCAGCACCTGGCCACGGTTGACGTATAGTCGTTGGCGGTACCGAAGCTGAAGAAGCCTGATTTGTCCATAGGCGATACCATAGTGACCGTGACATCTATGTCCAGGTTCTCCCGCATCAGCCTTGGCACCTGGTGGAAATGGTTGGGTACATAATAATTCAGCCCAACTTTAACTGCAGAACGCGTGGATTTGCTGACGAACCAGGAGTAAGCCTGCACACAGTCGCTGAGGTCGGGGGCAAGAAGGCTCCTGGCAACGGTAGGTGTGGGCAGCAATGAGTGGACTTTCAGATTGTCGAGCTCGCCTGCCCGCACACGGTCGGCAATGGCCTGCAAAAGAGCAGGCGGTTCTGCTGCGGCCAGTCCGTGCACAATAGTATTGCCGCTCTGAATGCCGCTTACCGCCGCTTCAGGTGTGGTAAGCTTACGCCTGTACTCCGATTTAGGAGTTAACATGTTCAGGCGCTGAAGCCGGAAACGGCCTCAGCTTCATCACCGGCTATATGGAACAGTTGCGTAAACCCGGCGATGTCGAAGACCTCTCTGATATTGGGTTTCATACAGCAGAGCTTGATGTCCCCCTGCTGCTTGCGCGCCTTCTTAAGCTGGGCCAGGAAAACACGCAGGCCTGAGCTGCTGATATACTCCAGGTCATTCAGGTTCAGCACCAGCTTGACCCTGCCTGCTTCTACCAGCGAGTCGATTTTCTTCTCAGCCTCTGCAGCACTGTAGGCGTCGAGCCTCCCGCCTACGCTGATAACATTCACATCACCTGTTTGTTTCTCGGCCAGATCCAATGGGGCCTCCTTCTAATTTCTAATACTTTTATGCTCCTTCCACACTGGAAAATACTCTATCAAAGCTGGCAAGAGCCTCATCAATGACTGCGTCCGTATCGGCCATGCTGGTATAGACCCGTGATCCGGCCAGTGTGATCAGTCCATTTGCCATATAGGCTGCTCCCATTTCCTCCATCATGTGCTTACGCGGCTTCATCTCCTTGAGAAGCTTGAGCGGATTACGGAAATCGAGCAGCATCACGCCTGACGTCTCAAGATGGACTATCGAGCCCTGATTATACACCACAAAAGGCAATTTGTATTTATCTATCATGGCTTGCAGGCCCCGGGTCAGACGGTCACCCGACCTGCCGGCAAGCACCGGCGCGTTGGTCTTCTCCATTTCCAGAAGGCTGTAGTAGCCCGCCGCGCAGGACAACGGATTGGCCGAAAGCGTCCCGCCGACATAGGCCCGCTCCGCCGAGGCTCCGCCTATACCGGCCGCAAAGCACTGTATTATGTCAGCCCTGCCTCCCACGCCACCCGCCATGGGATAGCCGCCCGCCACACACTTGCCGAAGATGGTCAGGTCGGGCTTTATATTGAAATACCCCTGGGCTCCGCCCATACCCAACCTGAAACCTGTTACCACCTCATCGAAAATGAGCAGTGCGCCGAACTCGGTGCACAGCTCCCTTACCTTTTTATTAAAATCAAAAGGCACGGGACGTGTGCCGCTTTCGGGACCAACCGGCTCCACTATGACGGCGGCCGTCCCACCGAACATTCGATTCCTGGCAAGCAGCCGTTTTAATGCTCCCACATCATTGGGGAAAAACTCCTGCGTTCCCGAGCTGCAGCCGGATGGAATGCCCTTGGCCTCAAACCTGCCGGTGCCCGGTATATGCATGCCGTAAACCATCTGGTCGCTCCAGCCATGATAGGCGCCGCCCACCTTTATAACCTTCTTCTTTTTGGTGAATGTGCGGGCCGCCCGAATGGCCGCCATAACAGACTCCGTGCCGGATCCCAGCATGCGGAACATCTCCACGGCGGGCATGAAGCGGTTGATCAGTTCCGCCAGCTTCAGCTCATACTCATGAAAGAGGCCGGTTACAGGTTCGCAGGTCTTCAGCAGCTCAATGATTTTATCGCGCACCGGGGCATAGTTGTTGCCGAGCACTATAGGCCCGCCGGCCTGCAGGAAATCGATATACCGGTTTCCATCCACATCCCAGAGATATGCTCCCTCAGCTCTATCTATAGCGATGGGAAAAGGATGATTGAAGGCTAGGTTGTGCTGGACTCCACCGGGTATGAAACGTTTGGCCTCATCGGTCAATGCCTTCGACTTTTTGCATTTGGACTCGAAGTAATCGAGGTACTCCTGCATTTTTTCCGGTCGGATCTGCCTCATGGGCTGGCCCACCAGCGCATACAGGCGTCGATACACCTCGTCGACGTCGTGGTATTGCGAAATCGAATAACGTTGTTCTTCTGTCATGATCGTCCTCCATGTTCAATTATACTGTCCGGGCTGTTCTTCCGCCCGGCAGCAGGGCGCTACACGCCCTTTTTGAACGGGTCGCCCCACAGGTTGACGATGGTTGCCAGTTCTTTATGGGACTTGGCATATTCCTCCAGTGTAATTCCCTTCAGGGTCGCATCGATAGCCTGCCGGAAAGCCTTGCCTCCGGCTATCGGGCCCTGCGGATGCGCATGTATGCCTCCTCCCGAGCCGATAACGATATCATTGCCCAGTACCTGCATGACTTTGGGCACCATGGTGGGCGTAATGCCACCGGAGGCCATGGGCCAGGTCGGTTTCAACTGATACAGCGGGTAGGTAAGATTCCTGGCCATCGTTTCGAATTTATCCGAGATGACGGGCGCCTTTCCGTAAGGGGCAGGTATAACCACGATGTCGGCTCCTGCCAGGCGCGGCAATTTGCCGAGCACCAGGTGTGAGCTCATGCCGTGCAGCGGTGACATATAAAGTGCTCCGGCGACGTCCATATGGGCCAGGATCGGCACATTGATCTTGGGATCCTCGGCCAGCGCCTGCAGAACAGTCAGGCCGACGGCCACGTAGTTGAGCATGATGGCGTTGGCGCCCAGCTCCACAGCCCTTCGGGCATTCTCAAAGACTTTGGGGACACTGTCACTGACATTCACCGTATAAAGGGTATGCTCTCCCGTTTTCTCAAAGACCTGCTTCTCGAGCTGCATGTAACGCTTGACACGGCCGGCCATGGAGTTGAACGAGGCGTCGGCTATCAGCTCATCATCCTTGATGATGTCGCATCCACCCAGCGCGGCCTGTTTGAAAAGCTCGGCGCCCACCTCCAGCGGATAGCCCGTGCACGGCTTGACCATATTGTTGAGCAGTGGCCTCTTTTTGACACCCAGCAGTTTGCGTATGCCTTCGATGCCGAATTTAGGTCCCTTGAAGCCGGCTACGTACTTTTTAGGGAATCTGACATCGACCAGCTTGATCTGTCCCCCCATGGAAATATTGCCGACTACAGCGGTCAGCATCATGGGAATTTGCGAGCCTATATTGACCAGAGGGAATGCTATCTGGACAAACCAGCTCCGCTCCTGCAGCCCGGCCGGCAATCCAAACTCGTAGTCGGGCAGCTCGTATACCCCTATAACCTTGGCCACATGCTGCCTGCGGACCTCGGGCGTCTCGCCGGGCACCGCCACCCAGGTGCCGGTGCTCTGCTCAATAGCCAGCAGCGGCGCCACCTTGGGCATGGGCAACACTGCAGGTCCTGTAACAACATAGGTACCGATGATGTATTCGTCGTAATCTACCCCGTCGGGCAGCGCCATGGGTTGGCTCAGCATATCTTCTCGGTTCATATCGTCCTCCTTATTATTAAGCCTGTTCACAACGGTCTTTATTAATGCTGGTGTAGAAGCCCTTCAAATCAGTATAGAGCTCCTTGTAGTGATTATAGAGAAAATCATATACCTCCCGGTTGGCCGGCCGCGGCTCGAACGTAAACTCGGCGGAAACGACGTCCTTCAGACTCTCGAAATCCTTGTATATACCCAGTCCTATGGCGGCCGTCATCGCTGCGCCGACTGCTCCGGCTTCCTGCGGATTTTTCACAGGCTGAATGGTCTTTCCCGTAACATCTGCAAGCACCTGCATCCAGGGATGACCCAGGGCGCCTCCGCCTATGACACGCAGCAAAGGCAGCGGGAATTTGAATTTACTCTCGACAACCTCGATTATCCATCTCAAATTATAGGCCACGCCCTCGTACACCGCCTTGATTAAATGTTCTCGGGTGTGTTCCGGGGTCAGGTTAAAGAAACCGGAACGGACGAAGGCATCGGCCACCGGGGCTCTTTCTCCGTACATCCAGGGCGTAAATATCAGGTAATCGGACCCGGCCGGAACCTGTTCCACCCTGGTATCCATGAACCCGAATATATTGGTCATAGTCGCATCGGCTTTCTCCAGCCTGCACATCTCGTCACCCAACCATCGCAGACATCCACCGGCCAGTTCCATCTGGCCCAGCAGGAGGATCTTACGCGGATCGGCCGACTGTGTACTGACGACACCGCTTTTACCCGAGAGTATCTTCTCCGTTACCACGCCAACCCAGGCAGATGTGCCCATACTGATATGCCCGCCACCCTCGCCCATGGCACCGGATCCCACAGCGGCCGATTGTATATCTCCGGTGCCTCCCATCACGGGTGTGCCCTCCAGTAAACCCATCAGAGCGGCAGCCTCAGCATTCAGTTTACCGATCTTATCAGTGGAATTGCACAGCGGGGCCAGTTTCCTGGTGTCAAAGCCGACATATCCAAAAATCATCTCCATCCAGGTTTTCTTCTTCAAATCCAGGCCGAAAGCCGAGGCGTTGCTCCGGCTCATGTACATCTGTCCCGAGCAACGATAGTTGAGATAGCCGCTCACATCGAGGAAATATTTCATCCGCCGGTACACCTCCGGCTCGTTCTTTTTAAGCCAGATCAGCTTGGGTATACCGTCCTTGCCCGTGATAGATGCGCCGGCTATGGCGGTGAAAACAGTGGGACCGAGGAATTTATTCATTACATATCTGGCTTCTTCCGGAGCCCTGCTGTCCAGCCAGATTATACCCGGCCTCAATGCAGTACCTGCATCGTCCATGGGCACAATACCAATTAACTGCGAAGAGTTGATAATACAGAGTACATCCGATGGGGATACGCCGGTTTCAGTCATCAGTTGCTTGGTCGAGCTGGTCATGGCCTTCCACCAGTCCTCCGGATCCTGCTCGGCCCAGCCCGGCTTGGGATACTTAATATCGTAGGGACAGACCACCCTGCCGTGTACCTTCCCTTCCACATCTACAAGAACAGCCTTTGTGTTGCTGGTGCCGACATCATGTGCAACTATGTACTTCGCCATTATTTCTCGCCCCCCGAATCTTTCAGTGAAGTTGTTCGCTGCCGATTAAATCGTACATAATCATACACATTCATTTGACCGGAATCAAACATGCTTATTGCTTCAGAAGATATATAACACAAATCCAATCTTGCCCCATTGAGAGAGCGACCGTTCACTCTCCACGATAATATAGTATAATTATATTACCTTGTCAATCTCGGCGGGCGCTCACTCGTAAAAGGCGGCTGTTTCGGTTAGAATCTGGCCATGGCTTATCCTGTGCAAAGGGCATGGCGTGATGAAAGCTTATAGGTACACTGATCTATATAAATCGGGTGAGTTGGGCGAAAGGGCAATCCGGCTGAAACGACGCCTTGCCAGGTGCGATATCTGTCCCCGTGCCTGTCGTGTAAACCGCATGGAATCAAGCAGCGGCTATTGCAGATCAGGGGAAAAGATAGCTGTGGCCAGCCGCTGTGCCCATCACGGGGAAGAGCCGGCGCTCTCAGGGACAAGGGGCTCAGGGACTATTTTCTTCGGCAGCTGCAACCTGAGCTGCATCTACTGCCAGAACAGCCAGATCAGCCAGGGGCACGGGCCTTATGAATACGTTGACAGTCGCGGTCTGGCCGGGATGATGCTTTACCTGCAGGATGAGCTGAAGTGCCATAACATCAACCTGGTCTCTCCTACGCATTACGTTCCGCAGATCGTTGAGGCGTTGTGCAGGGCGGTGCCGCTTGGACTCAATATACCGATCGTATACAATACAAACTCTTACGATTCCCTGAAAACTCTCTCCGAGCTGGACGGCGTCGTCGATATCTACCTTCCGGATATTAAATATGCTTCTAACAAATGGGCCGGGAAATTCTCCAACGCACGTAGATATGTAGAATACAGCCGGCCGGCCATAGTGGAGATGTACCGGCAGGTCGGAAATTTAGTCACGGACGGCAAGGGCATTGCTCAAAGAGGCATGATACTCAGGCACCTTATCCTCCCCAACGGGCTGGCGGGAAGCGGAGAATCCCTCCGGTGGCTGGCAACGAACCTGTCAAGAGATGTGACCCTGAGCATCATGGCGCAGTATTATCCCTGTCATAATGCGCCGGGTGAACCTTTGCTGGCGAGACGAATCACCGCCGACGAGTACCGGCAGGTGGTGGGAGTCGTAAACAGTCTCACTCTGGACAACGGGTGGCTGCAGCAACTGGATTCCGCCGATCATTATCTACCGGACTTTCAGCGCGAGGGCCATCCATTTTCGCGCTGAGAGAGCGTTTACAGTCTATCTTTCAGATTGCTTCTGAAAATTGCCCGTTTGGCATTTCCACCCGATTTATTCCAGATCTCCTTGATGCGCGGTATGTACATGAGTATGGGTACTGCGCTGACAAAGATGGTGTAGATGAAGAGCACCGTATCTTTGTACACGAACCAGGCGATCAACCAGAACGCTATATATGACACCGCATAGGATACAGTCGGCCAGCGCGTTATGGCCAGCAGAATAAGGAAGGAGCCCAGGTATATCAGGTCTCCCAGCGGTATGGGGAATTTAACGGAGCCGATATCGACCCAGTTCACCCATGCCAGCAGGAAAGCCAGCACACCGATGGCGGTGGCGCCGCCTTTACCTCCCTTAAACTTGAGGAAGACCGGAAAATTATGCCCGGCAATGACTGCGATGCCGGCAACCATCTCTACCGGGACGACCACGTTTGACGGCACCTGTAACCACATCGTTATAAGGTAGCTGAGCGTCAGGGCCAGCATGGCTTTACAGATATCGGTGGCAAGCACCAGCATGCCGGGCCAGAACCCGATGGCATAGAAGGTGTTCATGGCGCCCATATTATGGCTGCCGACCTGGCGTATATCTACACCTTTGAACGACTTGCCCACCAGGTAGGCGGAAGGAATGCAGCCCAACAGGTAACTTTCGATCGCGGATATGACATATGCGAGCACGATATTAATCATATTTATTCACCCTAAATATTATAAGACCGGGATGCGGGAAATGTTACTACGTAGAACTGCGTATTTCCGTCAGAAACTGAGAAAAGTGTGGCGAGCTATCATAGCTACGGCTCCGCGCTGGTTGGTGTACGTGATCTCGACTGTAGTCGACATGGTCGGGCCCAGCTTCGTTTCCTTTCCCACAATGCTGGCGATCTTGATGCGCGCGGCCAGGATATCACCCGCCCCTATGGGGGCCAGGAACTCGTATTCCATTCCGCCGTCCAGGTTTCCCCTTGGAGCGCCGGCGGCGATCAGCTTCTCGACGAACACGAACATATCAAACCCGCCGGTCACAGGCCACCCGACGAAGCCGGGCGGCGCTTTCAGCCGGCCGAATGAGCTTTGAGCGGCATACTCCACATCGCTGTGAATTGGATTCGAGTCGTCTACCGCCTGCGCAAACCTTTGAATAGCTCCCTCCTCTACCTTATATATAAGGAGCGGCTCTTCTTTGCCGATCATCTTTTTCAGCGCTTCGGTCAAAACGAATTCAGCCATCTTGCCCTCTCATGAACCACGTTCCTGTTAATTACGGAACATCGCCGGCTGAATGTCGATATTCAATCGTAGCCGGCGATGTTCAATTCCGTGTTGCTTAAAAGTTACGAGACTATTTCGACTTGGACGGCAACAGTGCGGTTGCGGTTCCGGTGGTGTTCTTCTCCCCCTTGGTGTTCTCGACCCAGATTTCGCATTCCACTGTGTTGTCCGCATCGTTCTTCTTGGTGACCTTGCCTTTGCAATACCAGGTATCGCCGTCCACCGGATCATCGAAGGTCTTCATCTTGCGCGGGTAGTCCATGCCGCGATATCGGCACGACAGCTTCTTGAGAACCCCGTCTCCACCGATCCAGTCGGTCATCAGGTTCACCAGCCATGCTCTCTTGAGCAGGCCGTGCACGATCGGTCTTCCCACGCCCAGGTTCTTGGCGAAATCCTCTTCATAGTGAAGCGGGTTGAAATCGCCCGAGGCCCCGGCATACTGCACCAGCATCCTGGTGGTAGCTATTTTCTCCAGTGTTGTGATCTCACTGCCTACCTGTACATCTTCATAATAAATCTGTTTGGCCATAGTTCCTCCACATATTAATAACAGGCTGTTTTAGAAGTTAAGGAAAGTATTGCGCACCACGAGCACAACAGCTCCCCTCTGGTTGGTGTAGGTGGATTGAAGCGTGGTCACCATGGTGGGACCCATTTTGGTCTCACGACCCTCGATGCTTGCCACCATGATTTCGGCGACCAGGATATCGCCTGCACCAATCGGCGCCTGGAAATCGTACTCTACCCCTCCATCCAGTAGCCCCATGGGGGCCCCGGCCTTCATCAGTTTTTCGAAGAGTTTGAACAGGTTGAACCCGGCTGAGATAGGCCATCCCGTAAAACCCGGCGGGGCCATGACGCGGCCCCATTTGCTGTTGGCAGCCCATTCGACGTCCGAATGCTGGGGGTTTTTATCGCCGACCGCCTGCGCAAACCTCTGGATAGCGCCCTCTTCGACCTTGAAAACAACCGGGGGCTCTTTCTGTCCAATCAGCTGTTTGAGACCATCTGTTACAACAAATGCTGCCATTTAACAAACCCTCCCGAATATACCTTTATTTGCCGACGATGCAGACGCTGACAACATTCATTGAGGGGAAACCACCCATATTGTGCGTCAGGCCGATCTTGGGATCCTTTAACTGCCGTTTGTCAGCCTTGCCCTGCAGCTGTTTGTACATCTCGTACATCATACGCAGACCGCTGGCGCCGATGGGATGTCCGAAGCACTTGAGGCCGCCATCGATCTGTATGGGCTGCGCGCCATCACGATTGAAACGCCCGGCATCGATATCGTCCTTGACCTTGCCCCTGGGGCTGAACTGCAGGTCTTCCATGGCTGTGGCCTCGGTGATGGAGAAGCAATCGTGGACTTCCGCCATGCTGACCTCTTCGCGCGGATTCTTAATGCCGGCTTCTTTATAGGCCATGACACCAGCGCGATACGCCGGCTCCACATGCGACCCGTCCCATTTGGTGTAATACATCTCTTCTCCCGAAGATACGGAGATCTGCAGGGATTTTACCAGCACCGGGTCCTGCCTGAACTTCTTGGCCATATCCGCCCTGCAGACTATGGCGGCGGCAGAGCCGTCGCTCACACCGCAGCAATCGAAGAGGCCCAGCGGCCAGGCGATGATGGGCGCATTTACGATCTGCTCAACAGTGACCTCTTTGCGCAGGTGGGCCTTGGGATTGAGGGCGCCGTTGACATGGCTCTTGGCAGAAACCTTGGCCAGCATCATCTTACCGTCCTGCGGGCTGAGGTTGTACTGCGAAAAATACTTGGTTGCCATCATGGCGAAACCGCCCGGCGCGGTCATATTGAACATGGTCAGGGGCGCTTTGTAGCCCAGGCCGCCGGCCAGCGGTAGCCCGCCATAGCCGCAGTCCTTCAGCTTCTCCATACCCAGCGCCAGGCAGATATCATAGGCGCCCGAGGCGACCCCGTAGACCGCCCCACGTAGGGCTTCTGAGCCGGTGGCACAGAAATTCTCCACCCTGGTGATTGGAATGAAGGGTAGCTTGAGAGCTAAACCCAGCGCGGTCGCGCCGCGGCCCATGCTGATATCCGGCATGTGAATGCCCCACCAGGCTGCCTGTATTGCGTTCTTCTCGATGCCTGCATCTGCCAGGCATTCGGTAAAGGCCTCCACTATCAGATCCTGCGGTCCGGCATCGAAGCGCTCACCGAACCTGGTGCAACCCATACCGATTATGGCTACTTTATCTTTAATTCCTTCTGCCATCTAATTATCCTCCTTGTTTTCTACTTACTTATGCTAAGATGGGCATCGCTTTCCAGCCATAGTTAATGGCGGCGCGTTTTTCATCGGCATACTTGATCCTGAATACCATCTCCACCGGCATACCCACTTTGAGGGCATTGGCGTCACAGTCGGTCAGATCCACACCAGCCCTGCCGCCACCATCGAAGTCGATGAAACCGTAAGAGGCGGGCGGATCGATGCTGGGCGCCAGGAAGTCACTGGTGTAGGTGAAGAGCACGGCCTTCTTATCGGCGAAACGGTACTCCTCATTCTGGTCAACTGCGCCACAATCCGGGTTGGGGCAGATCCTCTGCGGCGGATAGCTCGGTGTACCGCATTTCTTGCACTTGTATCCCACCATGCCGTAGAGCTCCTTATTGTCCCTGGATACGATGGAGAACGAGGTGAACATGGTCTCCTCGCCTCTGATGCCTATCTCAGACGGCATCTGTTTGCGGAAAGCCAGGTATTTCTCATAGCTGCCCAATGCGGCCTTGTTGGCCAGGTTCTTCTTGACCGCCTTCTTGTCCTTGATCTTGGATATCTTATCGGTCACGGTCAGGTAGAAAGCGTCGCAACCCTGCCCGAAGCTGATCACCATGATCTTATCACCCGCCTTGGCATCCTCCAGCGCGGCCACCAGCATCAGGAGCGACTGGGCTACGCCGGTATCGCCGACCGTCGTCAGCATGGGATCCTGTATCTGCTCAGGGGTAAGCCCGAAGCCCCTTCCCAACGCGGCATGTGCGCCGCCAAATGCGCAGGCATAAATAACCTTGGAAAAATCTTTTAAGTTCAATTTGTATTTCTTGGCCAACCCTGCCGCCACCTCAGGGATAAATTTCATATATCCGGCGTCGCGGATGAAGCGTTCCTCCCACATATGTTCCAGACGCTCGCCCTCCAGGCGCCTGCGGTCAACGAAATCATGGGTGGTGGAGTAAGAGCCTTCGATAGTGGCGATTACATCGTCCTTGCCCAGCAGGAAGGATGCTGCACCGTCACCGTAGGTGTAATCACCATTGCTGGCGACTTTGCTCACTCGCATATCGGCGGCGCATACCAGACAGCTGTTGAGTGTCCCGGCGGCGATAGCATCGGCAGCCGCCAGCAACGCGCTGGTGCCGGACTTGGTGGAATCGGTAAAGTCCGCCGTCCTGGTATCCGTATTGAGGTTCAGGGCCGCTGCTATGACGCCGGCATTCTGCCTCAGAGCATATGTCTGTGATGTGGAGGCGAAGTAAAGGCCGTCCACTTTCGAGACGTCTTCACCTTTCAGACAATCTGCCGCAGCGGCAACCGACATGGTTATGCTGTCCTCATCCCAGTTGGCCACCGCCTTCTCGCCCCTCAATGGGGCAAACCCCAGAAACAAGAGGGACATCTGCATAATATTTCGATCCAAACGAAACCTGGGAATGTGCGCACCATACGACTTGATACCTACCATTTTTCCTCCTTAAATCTGAATTAATTATTTTAAGCTTGCCTGCCAACCCATCAGCGACTGATTTTACACCATATCCTATATCATCTCAATATCAAATATATTCAGCCGACTGCGGCTCTACCCGTAGTCCATCATTTCTGACTTACCGTCCATTAAAGGCCTATACCCGCTGCGATCTTCTCCAGGTGCAGATCGGTGTCTCCCAGCATGAATTCCGCTGACTTGACCCGGCGGAAATAGCATCCGATGTCATGGTCCATGGTAAATCCGATAGCGCCGTGTATCTTGATGCCGTCGATGCAAACCCTCTGATAAACTTCATTGGCTTTGGCCTTGGCCTCGGCAATATACATATCGGCTCTGGCGCCGGTCGAGAGCACCCATGCTGCATAATGAACGAGATACTGCAGTCCCTCGACATCGGTGAGCATATCGACCAGCTTATGCTGTATGGCCATGAATGAACCTATCGGTTTATCGAACTGTGTCCTGTCCTTGGCATAGGCCTGCGTCATCTCCAGCACCGCCTGGCAGGCGCCGGCGACCTCGGCGCATTTAAGTACCGTGGCGCGCTGGGCCATGTAGGAGATCACTTTCCATCCATCGCCCTTTTTACCTATGATATCCGCCCTGCCGGCCTTCACGTTCTTAAAACGCACCCTGCACTGTCCGTCGCCCGCAATGGTGGATATCAGCTCCGTTTTTACACCGCGGCTGGACTTATTAACCACAAACAGTGTCAGCCCCTTTTCGGGAGTTACATTTTTTTCAGTCCTGCATAATACCAGCAGATAGTCCGCCACATGCGCATAAGGGACAAACCACTTCTCACCGTTCAGAATATAGTTTTTGCCGTTGAATTCCGCCTGAGCAGTGATATCGTCAGCTTCAAACCTTCCCGATTTTTCGGTCATAGCCAGTGACCAGATGCTTTTGCCGTCCGCAATGGGAGTGAGATATTTCGTTTTCTGTGTGGCGGTACCGTATCTCAAAATAGGGATAGAACAAAGCGCAACTGTTGAAAAGAAAGGTCCCGGCGTTATATTCCTGCCCATCTCTTCCATGAGCACTACCAGGTCGAGGAAATCGGCGCCCGTGCCGTTGTATTGCTCGGGGAAGATCAGCCCCAGCCAACCCAGTTCAACCATCTTGGCCCACATGTCAGGATCGTAGCCTTTTTCATCGGCCTCCAGCTCCCTGACCCTGGCTTTGGTGCATTCATTGACCAGGAAATCCCTGGCCATGGTCTTCAACATGTTTTGCTGTTCATTAAAATCAAAATCCATCTCAATCCCCTTAATTATTAGTATGCCCTGGGCAGACCCAGTTTGAACTGTCCGATAATGTTCTTCTGCACTTCATCGGTGCCGCCCGCGATGGAGATGCCCGGGAACATCATATAAAGCCGCGTCACATTACCCAGGACCTTGGCCCATTTGGACCACATGTCGACCTGTGAATAAGCGCCGATGATTTCCGAGCCTGTAGTGGCAAGACGCTGCATGACGAGATCGCAGTAAGCCTTGTTCCTGGCCGCCTCATAAATGGGGATTGTGCCTTTACTCATCTTCCAGGTTATCTCATACCCGAACATTTTGAGAGTCTCGATCTCCAGCGCCCTCTCAGCCAGCTTATGCCTGATCACAGGATCCATTGACAGAGCAGCACCATTATATCTCGTTTCACGCGCATATTTAATAATGTACTCCAGAACCCTTCTGGAAACGCCTCCGAACTGCGGCCCGATGCTGTGCCTTTCGAAGGCCAGCGACTGCATCAGGTGATACCAGCCGCGGTTCTCAGTTCCCACCAGGTTGACTGCCGGGACTTTAACATTATCGAAAAACAGCTCGTTAAAAATATGGATGCCGGCATAGTTTACGATGGGCTTAATCGTAATGCCGGGGCTTTTCATATCGAGTATGAGCAGGCTGATGCCGTGCTGCTTTTTCTGCGCGCCTGGATCGGTCCTCACCGCTATCCAGCACCACCGGGCCCTGTGGGCGCAGCTCGTCCATATCTTCTGTCCGTTAAGGATATATTCGTCACCGGTTTTGATCGCCTTCGTCTGTATGTTAGCGAAATCCGAGCCGGCATTCGGTTCACTGTAAGCGGTGCACCATACCCCATCCGGCTCACCGGCGGCGATGGAGGGAATATATTTCTTGCGCTGCTCCTCGCTGCCGAACAGCATCAGTGACTGGCCCACCCATCCTATACCACTGACACCCATGGTTGTGCCCGGTATTCCCTGGTAGCTTGCTTCGTCGATGTAAACAAGCTGCTCGAAGGGAGACGCATCCTGTCCCCCGTACTCCCTGGGCCAGGCCATAGTCAGCCAGCCTTTCTGCGAGAGCTTTTTTGACATATGCATGGTGAATTCCCAGTCCTCGTCCCTGCTTTCCTCCTCCAGACCACCGACCGTGTGCTTCCCCGCCAGCTCCACCCGGGCAAAGGCCCTGATCTCCGCCCTCAGTTTCTCTTCCTTTTCGCTGAACTTAAAATCCATACCCGCTCCTTAACCAGATTAAGATTATGTAATCCTGATGGCGCTGATGGTCACTTCCTTGATCGCATGCACTCGTATCCTGGTCTTCGCAAATCTTACCTCTGCCAATTGACCTGTGCCCGAGCAAAATGGTATAACCTTAATTATTAGTGAACAATGTTACATAAACGGGTTTGTATTTTATAATGGAATCATATTCGCCGGAACAACGTTCACTTTATATCACATGGCCGTAAGTTTTGTCAAACCAGCTGAGCGTGAAGATACTACTGATTCAATGTATTGAGATGGAAGGGCAGCATGAAAGTTGACGGGAAATCGACCAAGGCGCTGATCATGCATGCGGCACTCGATATCTTCAGCAAGGAAGATTTTGAGAAGGCCACTATGCGCTATATCGCCGAAAAGGCGGGAGTCACCACATCCAATATCTACAAGCACTTTAAGAACAAGGATGATCTTTATGTGCAACTGATCAGCACCCTGATTGAGAGGACCAGCCGGGAGCTGGATATGCATCTGGCAGGGCTTGCCGACACCCGAAACAAGATTTACAGGATGACACACTATTACCTTAATTATTTTCAGGATAATGTCCACATCGCCGGATTGGTGTATGCAAGGACCAATATGAGCTACTGGTTTGAATTTGAAAAGGCCTATAAAACCGCCAGGACGTCCGGTTCGCTCTTCCTCAAAATCATGAAGGAGGGACAGCGCAAGGGGGAACTGCGCGGCGACCTTAACCTCAATATGCTGGGCCATATGTATCACGGCGCATTGCGCTATATGGTGGTGCACTGGCTATATAATCAGGACAAATACAGGCTGGCGGACCTGGCAGACGGCTTCGCCGAGGCTATTTATGAAGCCAGCAGAATCAAGGAAACGGGCAATGAAACATTCGTCTGCCCCTTTATGAAACGCGACAATCCTTGAGAGCCCCAGCCTGCTTCCAACCCTACTTGATATTCGAGATGCTCTGATATACCCTGTCTTTCCAGGCAACCCCAAAGCCCAGAGCACGGCGCGAGGCGCCGACGATCACAGCAAGAATCAGGAAGCTAATGCCCAGCGGATGAAAAATAAAGGATATCTTGGATCCCCTGAAACAAACATCGGTGATGATCCGCATCAATAGTATGGCGCCCACCTGTATCAACACGATGACACCCCAGTCAAATACGAAACCGTCTGCGGCAAGGCCGTTGACCGGGCGCACGAATACCCAGTAAAAGGGAGCCAGGAAGAATATATAGGCAACCAGGACAAATCCGATCAGGGCTATGGGTGAAAGTGCGGCCACCGAGTAAAACCACTTGATGCACCCTTCCGCCATGGTCCCCATGTTGGAATACATTTTAGTGGTCAACACTCCGCTCAGGTTGACCGAGAGAATGCGGAGCCCATGCTTGTGCATCTCG
>JBAZLT010000003.1:0-22949 GCA_041650115.1 Dehalococcoidia bacterium
CGCAAAGTGCCCGGTGTGCTCAACCTGACGCCTGCAGGCAGCCTGCGCAGGTTTAAGGAGACCGTGGGCGATATCGACCTGATGGGCACTGCCGACGATCCTGAAACAGTTATAAAAGCTTTTGTGTCGCTGCCACAGGTGAGGGAGGTTCTGGCGCAGGGGCCCACCAAGGCCAGTGTGATCCTGCCCGGAGGACTGCAGGCCGACCTGCGCATGGTGGAGCACACCGATTTTGGATCGCTGTTGCAACATTTCACCGGCAGCAAGCAGCATAACGTTACGCTGCGCACCTGGGCGCAGAAGAAGGGATTGAGCCTCAGCGAGTACGGCATCACGGATGTCGGGTCAGGTAAAGTGGAGAAGTTTGCCCGCGAAGATGCGTTCTATGCTTACCTGGGCCTTCAGTACATACCCCCGGAGATCAGGGAGGATATGGGAGAGATCGACCTGGCGGAGAGAAAGGCTATTCCAGACCTGGTCGAGCAAAAAGATTTAAAGGGTGATTTTCACACACACACGGTCGGCAGCGACGGTATTGATACCATCCAGGCGATGGCGGCTGCGGCCGTAGCCCTGGGATACGAATATCTGGCCATCACGGATCACTCCAGCGGTCGCAATATAGGCAGTGACAGAAAGATGGACCGTGTCAGCCGGCAAACGGCAGAGATAAAAAAGCTCAACGCCTCATCCTCGGGACCTTACCTGCTGAACGGCGTAGAGGTCGATATAAAGGCGGACGGCAGCCTGGACCTTCCCGATGAGGTACTGGCTGAGATGGATATTGTCGTAGCCTCGGTGCATTCTTCATTCATGCAGGCCAGGGACGTGATGACGCGCCGTATAATCGGCGCCATAGAAAATCCTCACGTGGATATGATTGCCCATCCCACCTGCCGTAAAATAGGAGAGCGTGAACCGGTGGATGTAGACCTTGAGGCCGTATACGGCGCTGCCCTGAAGCACGGCAAGGCACTGGAGATAAACGCCATCCCCGACCGGCTGGACCTCAAGGATATTCATGCCTACCGGGCGCGCCAGCTGGGGGTGACCCTGGCCATTGGCACGGACGCGCACGCGGTATATCATCTCGGCTTCATGAAGTTCGGCGTCGGTGTGGCGCGACGGGCGTGGTGCCGTCCAGATGATATTTTGAATACCAGGCCGCTGAGCGAGGTGCTGGCTTTTCTGCACAGGAGCCGGGCATTATGACTCGGGAAAAATACGGTGATGTAAATGGAGCAGGATAAAGGCTCGGCCACGAATGCGGCGGCACTGGCGGGCGATGCGCGCGCCGTTCAGCATCTCAAGAACCGGGTGAAAGCCGGTATCAACTGGTACACCGCGCTCCTCGAGTCGATAGCCATGTGGCGCAGCCCGGAAGAGGAATACAACGGGGAGCGTTACCTTTACCTGGTGGGAGGAGAGGCCTTCGACTGGCTGCGGCTGGCGGAGCGCCTTTGCGACGAGATAAGAGAGTCCATACCGGAGGATGAGCTAAATAACCTGCTCTTCTATGACCGGCCCCCTTATGAGATAAGCGATCGGGAGTTCAAGGCGGCGCTGGGGCCGGCTAAATACCGCGCTTACCTGAACTTTCTCTACGGAGTCCTTATCGAGCAGGCTTTGCTGCTGGCCACCATCTATGAGATAAGAAAGGCCAGCATGGTCCCTCTCAGCGCCGGGGAAGAGGCCGACAGAGCATACAAACGGATCTACCGTGCGGAACTGGGCGACCTGTTGAACAGGTTTCAGAAGGAGATGAAGTACCCGCATCGCAAGTCCCTGACGCTGACCGAGCTCAAGGAGTTCACTTACTGGCTCTTCCGCTACAGGGTGAAGACCAGCGAGAAATCGAGGGTGGCCAGCGATACAAAAAAAGCGATGCTGCTGATGTACCGCAGGATGTCCGGCCGCAAGCCTTAATCGAGCTGTTTGAGCTCGGCCTTCATTCGCGCCAGCTTGTCCGTGTACTCCGTTAAACGGGCTTTCTCCTTCTCTATCACTGCCGCCGGGGCTTTGGAGGTGAACTGGCCGTCCTCCAGCCTCTGCGTCAGGCGCGCTATCTCTCGTTCCAGCACAGACATCTCTTTGGACAGGCGGGCTTTCTCCGCATCCATGTCCACCATCCCTTCCAGCGGGATGACCACGTCGGCGTGCTTGAGCACATAGACCATGGCCTTGTCCGTTTTAGCGGGACGTTGATCGCGGGGCTGTATATGCAGGGGTCGTGTCCTGGCCAGCGCCTCAATGGCGGAAGACTTGCCCTTGAGATCGGGTAAATGGCCTTCGGCATATACGCTGGACTCAACCCACTTGCCGACATCAACCTTGTATTCGGCGCGTGCATTGCGGATAGTGCGCACCACCTCCATGACCATGTCCATGACCTGCTCGGACTCGTCATCGTACAGCTTCGCATTGGGGGTGGGGTAGGGTGCAATAATGAGTGCCGGTGAATCGACTGTGCCTTCCGGCAGGCGTACTTTCAGGTTCTGCCACAGCTCCTCCGTAATAAACGGCATGAAAGGATGCAGCAGGCGGAGGGACGTTTCCAGCACAAAGGCCAGCACGGCAATAGGAGAATCTTTTCTTCCCAGCCGCTGCTTGGAAATCTCGATATACCAGTCGCAGAACTCTCCCCACAGGAAGTCGTGTATCTCCCTCTCGGCCTCGCCGAACTGGAAGTCCTTCATCAACGCATCGACCTCCGCTGTGACGCGGTTGATCCTGGAGACAATCCAGCGGTCCTCGATCTCCTTCCGTCCCTTGGTTCCCGCCTCGGCGAAGGCTTTTTTCGTTAGCGGCTCAGCTTCAAGGGCCTTGAGCACGAAGCGTCCGGCGTTCCACAGCTTGTTGGCGAAATTGCGCCCGGCCTCCAGACGGTGCTGTCCCATATTGAGGTCGTTGCCCGGCGCGGTGCCCGTTGTCAGAGCAAAACGCAGCGCGTCACAGCCATACTGGTCGATGGCGGTCAGGGGGTTCAGCACGTTGCCCTTCATCTTGCTCATCTTCTCGCCCTTCTCATCGCGTATCAGGCCGTGAAGATAGACCGTGCGGAAGGGCACGTCCCCCGCATCCTCGATGCCCATCATAATCATGCGCGCCACCCAGAAGAAGAGGATATCGTAACCCGTCTCCATGACAGAGGTGGGGTAGAAATATTTCAGGTCCTCGGTCTGGTCCGGCCATCCCAGTGTGGAATGCGGCCACAGGCCGGAGCTGAACCAGGTATCCAGCACATCGGGATCCTGCTCGATGTCACTGCTGCCGCATTTACTGCATTTGGTCGGGGTATCGACGGCAACCGTCATCTCTCCGCACTTGCGGCAGTACCAGACCGGTATGCGGTGTCCCCACCACAGCTGGCGGCTGATGCACCAGTCGCGTATATTCTCCATCCAGTTGAGATAGATTTTGACGAACCGCTCCGGGATGATCTGTATCCGCCCGTCTTTGACCGCTTCGATGGCAGGCGCCGCCAGCGGCGCGATCTTAACGAACCACTGCTTGCTGACCTCCGGCTCGATTACGGTGGAGCAACGAAAACAGTGGGGAATGGCATGGGAATAAGGCTCGATCTTCTCCATCAGGCCGGCCTTTTCGAAGTCCTCTACTATTTTTTTACGCGCCTCGAACCGGTCCAGCCCCGCATAGGGGCCGGCGTTGTCGTTCATGCTGGCGTCCGGGTTGAGAATGTGGATAACGGGTAGCCCGTGCCGCTGGGAGATATCGAAGTCCACGGGATCATGAGCGGGAGTAACTTTGACCATACCCGTGCCGAACTCTTTATCTATGGCAGCGTCGGCAATGATGGGAATCTCGCGGCTGATAAAGGGCAGAACGACTTTCTTACCTACCAGAGAACTATAGCGACCGTCCTCGGGATTGATCGCGACGGCGGAGTCGCCCAGGTATGTCTCGGGGCGGGTGGTGGCCACCGTTATATATCCGCTGCCGTCGGCATAGGGATATTTCATGTGCCACATGTTGCTGACCAGGTCCTTGCTCTGCACCTCCAGGTCGGAGAGGGCGGTCCTGCACCTGGGACACCAGTTGATGATGCGCTCGCCGCGGTATATCAGCCCTTTGTTGTACAGGCGAACGAAGGCTGTTTTGACCGCCTTGACCGGTCCGTCGTCCAGAGTGAAACGCTCGCGCGACCAGTCGCAGGATGCTCCCAGGCGCTCGTGCTGGTGTGTGATGGCTCTGCGCGATTTATTGGCCCAGGCCCAGGTGCGCTCCAAAAATTTTTCGCGCCCGATCTCATGACGGTCCAGTCCCTCTTTAGCCAGCTCCTTCTCGACAACCACCTGCGTGGCAATGCCGGCATGGTCGACGCCCGGCAGCCAGAGTGACGGGTCCCCTTTCATCCTGTGCCAGCGGGTCATGATGTCTTCCAGGGCTGCCGTTAAAGCATGGCCCACGTGCAGCTCGCCCGTGACGTTAGGCGGGGGCATGATGATGGTAAAGGGCTTTTTCCCGGGATCGATTTTAGGTTTGAAGTAGTTCCCGTCCAGCCAGAATTTATAACGGCTCTGCTCCACGTTACCGGGTTCATAGGCTTTAGGTATATCAGACATGTTTGACCCCGCGTTTATTAAATATCCTCTTCAGATTCAGGCATTTTGAGCTTCCAGTCGATAATCCTGTGAGCTACACCTATCAGCAGCCACGAATAGGCTGCGAGGCCGGCGTTTATAAAAGCCAGCCCGATCGACACGGTAAACCAGGCCGGGGCGATCAGGTTCATTATTATACCGCGCCTGACCTGCGGCCGGCCAAGCTTTTCGTCGACCAGCCTGCGCCGGACGGCATAAATCCATAGCCCGGTGGCCGTGAACCCGGCACAGGCCATATTTGCGGCATAAAGAACGACGCTGGCCGTCTCCTCAAAGTCACTTAAAACGCTGGTGGAGAACGGTATCAACACGATGAACATGAGGAAAAGAAGATTGAGCCAGAGCAACCCTGTATCGAATCTGCGTATATAGCGGAACTGGCGCACATGAACTATCCAGTAAAGCCCGATAACCACGAAGCTGATGAGGAAAGACAGGTACTTGGGCCACAGCGACAGCAGGGCCTGCGGCACCTCTTCTTTGGAGGTCCCGTAGGGTAGCACGATATTAAGAATAAGCAGGGTGATGGCGAATGCGAATATGCCGTCGCTTAAAGACAGCAGGCGGCCGATGATCTTTTCATGGTTTGGGGTGATCCTCTCATTCGATTCCATAGTCGGATTATCTGAGCCTGAGATATTGCTGAATACCTGTAGTGGCCGACGGCCGCTATTTCAAAATGCCGCGCAGTTTATCGAGCACCCTGTCCGCCACCTCGTCCTTGGGCATCAAGGGCAGCTCATCGATCCTGCCTTTGCTGTCGATGATGGTCACACGGTTGGTCTCCGTGCCGAAACCGCAGTCCTTCTCGGTGATGTCGTTGGCCACGATAAAATCCAGTCCTTTCCTTTTAACCTTATCCCTGGCGTTGGCGATTACATCGCGGCTCTCGGCGGCGAAGCCAACTCTTACAAAATCGCCTTTGACCTGTGCCAGTATATCGGGCGTCTTCTCCAGCTCGACCGTCAGCTCGCTCATCTCCTGCCGCTTCATCTTGTTGGAGGCGGCTTTGACCGGTCGGAAATCGGCCACGGCGGCAGCCATGATAAGCGCATCCGCCTTTTTAACCGAGTCCTGGACGGCCTTGAACATATCCTCCGCCGTGCGGATACCGATGATCTTGACGCCGGGGGGAGCGGCCAGCATGGTGGGGGCGCTGATGAGAGTCACCTCCGCTCCGCGGTTGCGCGCCGCTTCGGCGATGGCATATCCCATCTTGCCCGAGGAATGGTTTGTCAGGCAGCGGACGGGGTCCAGCGGCTCCTGTGTCCCTCCAGCGGTGACCACGATATGCCTGCCCGCGAGGTCACCCTTCCTGCCGAGCACCTGAAGTGTGACGCCGAATATCTCATCCAGAGATGTGAGGCGGCCCAGCCCGATTTTGCCCGAGGCCAGCCGCCCGCGCGCCGGGCCGACGAAGGTCAAACCGCGCTTCACCAGCCTGGCCACGTTTTCCCGCGTGATGGCGTTGGACCACATATTGTCGTTCATAGCCGGGGCTATCACAATGGGCGCCTTGGTGGCAAGCACGGTGCAGGAAAGCATGTCGTCGGCCATGCCGCAGGCTATTTTGGCTATGATATTGGCAGTTGCCGGCGCAATCAGGACGACATCGGCCGCTTCGGCCAGCGCTACATGCTCGACACTGAACTCGGAGGCGAGGTCCCACATGGTGGTCACCACCGGACGACCCGTGATATTGCGGAAGGTGAGCGGCGAGATGAATTTCTGCGCCGACTCCGTCATAATGACGTCGACGCGGAAGCCTTCCGCAGTGAAGCGACTGGCAAGCTCGGCAGCCTTATATGCCGCTATGCTGCCTGTCACACCCAGAACAACGGTTTTCACTTTATTCGCCATATGCTTTTTCCACTAGTCCCGGTTCATATTATAAATCAGTCGGAGCCCGATAAGGGTAAGATCCGCATTGACGATGTCTATGATACTGGAGGCTTGCGGTGCCATAGCTGCGAAACCACCGGTGGCCACTACCTTGGCTTTCTCTTCCAGCTCGGCCTGTATACGTTGCACCAGACCTTCGATCAGGCCTATGTATCCGAACACTATGCCCGACTGCATGGCAGCTACGGAGTTGCGCCCGATTGCCTTCTTGGGTATGGCCAGCTCGATCCTGGGCAGAACCGCCGTGCGGGTGAACAAAGCCTCGGTGGCAATGGCTATGCCGGGTGCTATAGCGCCGCCGATGTACCGGCCGTCCTTTGATACCACATCGAACGTGGTGGCGGTGCCCATGTCGATGACGATCACCGGGCCCCCATAAAGATTGTGAGCGGCTACCGCGTTGACTATGCGGTCGGGCCCAACCTCGCGCGGATTGTCCATATCGATGCGGACGCCGGTCTTAACGCCGGCCCCCACGATGAGAGGCGCCTTCTTGAGAAAGCTTTTGCACACTTGCTCGAAGACGATCAGCATGGGAGGGACCACGCTGCATACAACCACATCCTTGAGCTGAGACCCCGTTACTCCCCGCCGTTCCATAAGCGATAGCATGAGATGGGCGTATTCATCCGCGGTGCGATGAATGGCGGTGGATACACGCCAAGTCGTTTTGATCTTTTCCCCTTCAAATACGCCGAACGTGACATTGGTATTGCCGATATCGATCGCCAGCAGCATAGTAACTCATTATGACATAAATAAGCCTGTCATTGCGAGCGCTTAATCACGCTTTTCCTTGAGTTCTTTGATCACCTTCGGCAGCGCCGGCAAAAGGTCCGTGGCAAGCATACCTGTGTCGCCCAGTTCACGTCTTACCATCTCGCCTGCGGCTGCGTGCAGATGGACTCCCAGGACGGCGGCATCGAAGGGCGTTATGCCCTGGCCGGCCAGGCCGGCAATGGCGCCGGCCAGCACATCGCCCGTGCCGGCTGTGGCCAGACCTGCGCTGGCATAGTCGCTTATGCGTGCACGACCTGCAGGATCTGCGATGACCGTGTAGGCCCCCTTGAGCACCACGACCTTGTCCCAGTGCGCTGCGGCTTTACGGCACATCTCCAGCCTGTTACCCTGCAGCTTCTCTATGGAAATTCCCATCAGTCTGGACATCTCGCCGGCATGGGGCGTAACAACCGCGCCCGTGGGAAGATGCTTCCACCACTTGTCAATACCTGCAACAATATTAAGCGCGTCGGCATCCAGTAGCAGGACCGGCGGGTTTTCGGGCAGGCCCATCAGCACATTTTTTACGAAGTCCCTGGTTTGGGGATGCTGCCCCAAGCCGCAGCCCAGCAGCAGTACCCTGTAATACGGCAGTATGCCGAGGATGGCTGAAGAAGCTTTGGACGACAGTGTCCCTCTTGCGGTCTCCGGCAGCGGCGCGTAGGTTATTTCGGTTAGCTTGGAAGCCAGTATGGGCTGCAAGCTTCTGGCGGTTGACAACGTAACCACCCCGGCTCCGACGCGCGCAGCGCCCATGCAGGCCAGGAAGGCGGCTCCAATGTAGTTTTCCGATCCGACAACAGCCAGCACGCGGCCGAAAGTGCCCTTATTGGCGCTGGCAGGCCTCGGCGGGAGGGTGGAGCGTGCCCACTCTGCTGTGATCAGCTCCGTTTTGATATTCCGGCTCAGGCTTGCGGGTATACCTATATCGGCGCAGACCACCTTTCCCGCCCTGTCTGCGCCCGGGAAGCTGTACAGGCCGGGCTTGGGAAGGCCCAGCGTTACTGTGAGGTCCGCTTTCAAACAGCTCTGATCAACACCGCCGTTGTCCGCATTCATTCCGGTCGGAATATCGATAGCCACTGTAACAAGCTGCGGCCGCCGCTGTTTTTCGAGGTTGATCCTTACGAGGGTCTCTTTAAATCTGCCCTCAAGCGGACGTGCCCGGCCCGTCCCAAGTATGCCATCGACCACCACCTCCGATTTTGAAAGCACGTGTTTCAGCTTCGAGTATTTGAGGTCCTTATGTATGTAAAAGAGAGGGATGCCGTGTTTTTTGGCCAGTGCCAGGTTTTTGTCTTCAGGCAGTCTCTCGCTCAATAAAAATATGCTAACATCGGCGCCCCACTCATGCAGGTACCGTGCAGCAACCAGAGCATCCCCACCGTTATTGCCCGGGCCGGCCAGCACAAGGACGATCCTGCCTGCTATATAATCGACGAAACCACGGGTCTCCTCCGCTACAGCCCTCCCGGCGTTTTCCATGAGAAACGATGTGGCGATACCGCCCTCGGCCGCTTTGCGGTCTATAGTCCTCATCTGATCCGAAGTCACGATCTTCATTGGCTCACTCCTTTCCCGACGGCCGTCTATTCAGGTCTAACTCATCCATCTTCCGGTTCATGGCGGCCCAGTGCGTCCCCCTCCAATAGATGCGTCCACAGATAGGACACTGCATATATTGCTCCTGTAGTTCATATACTCGCTCCGGCACGGATCCTGTTACCTGGCTTTTATCCCTGCTGGAAAGCTCGGCGTTGCATTCCAGACACCGCGTAAAAGGCCTGTAGTCGCGATCGATTTTAAGAGATAAAATAGCCGTCCTCATCTGTGCCACGGGGTCGTCGCCGGAGATCAGCAACGCTTTTACGCGGCCGCCGGCCACAGCCCGCCTTTTCATGAACTCGGTGTCGCGGGTGATAATGGTCCTGCCCTGTGTCAGCGCCAGCTTAACCATGCCCCCATCGTCCGGCCCGTTGAATAAGATTGTGTCGTAGCCCATCATACGCAGCCATCTGGCGAGCTTGCCCGCATTGGCATCCACTATAAACCGCTGTTCCACGTTGCAATCAAATTTTAAGGTTTAATCAATCCGCCCGCAAGGGATTGAAATCAGTGCCATAGTCGTAAGTATCGAGGTTCTCGGCCTTTTTCAGGTACCCAACCAGTGCGTAGGTCAGTGGTGTGGCCAGGATTTCATAGCCTACTTTGAACAGCCAGTGCCAGATTATCATGGAGAAAA
Source organism: Dehalococcoidia bacterium (assembly GCA_041650115.1). Taxonomy (GTDB): domain Bacteria; phylum Chloroflexota; class Dehalococcoidia; order GIF9; family UBA5629; genus CAIMUM01. The sequence goes on from JBAZLT010000003.1 coordinate 9,547, forward strand.
TAATTACGGACGGCAGCGTCCCCCAGAAGCCGATCAGCAGCACAACAGCGGTATCGGCTGCCTCGCCCGCTATGGTTGATGTGATAGTGCGCGCCCACAGCCATCTTCCCCTGGTCAGCATCTTCATGCGGGCCATTATGTAAGAGTTCACAAATTCTCCCGCCAGGTATGCGATGAAAGAGGCGATCAGAAAGCGGGGGGTATTGCCCAGTATCCGCTCGTAGGCAACCTGCGCATCGAATACCTGTGCGGCCGGCAGTATGCCCACCAGCCAGATGGCGATGACCATCAGCAGATTGCAGAAGAAGCCCAGCCAGATGACGCGCCTGGCCTGGCTATAGCCGTATACCTCGGTCAGCACATCGCCGAAGATGTAGCTGAGCGGGAAGATGACGATTGCCGCCGGCAGCGTAAGACCGATAAAATCGATCTGTTTAACAATGAGTATGTTGGAAGCCAGAAGGCATGTGATGAAGAGCGCCGTGATTAAAACAAACCTGTACGAGTAAGAAGTTCTGCCGGTAACTCCCATACGCCAGCACCTAAATCCAGTTCTTGCGGTGGAAGTACCACAACATCGCGACTGCGGTGACCAGCATAATGCCTATTACCAGGATGAAAGTGAGCGGATCGCCGCCGCCGTTTCCTCCCGGCAGATGGACATTCATGCCGTAGATGCTGGCAATCAGGGTGGCGGGCGCCATCAATGCCATAACGATGGTCAGCACCCTCATCACTTCCTGGATGCGGTGTGAGGTCAACCAGTTGCTTGTATCTGCCAGCCCGTCCACAACCTCCTTGCAATCTTCCAGGCCATCCCAGATCTTGCGTATATGGTCGGCAATATCGCCGAAATAAACATCCTGGTCCTCTTTAAAGAACGGGTACTTCTCCTTTTCCAGCTCCTCCACCACGGATATCTGAGGGTGAATAATGCGGCGGAATGAGATCAGGTCACGGCGTATCATGGAGATCTCTCTCACCGTCTCGGGAACGGCGCGCGAGAAGATCAAGTCCTCGATCTTGTCGACATTGTCTTCAATCCTGTCCAAGATGGGGAAGCAGTAGTTGACCAGGCGATCGAGAAGCTGGTAGAAAAGGAAGCTGGCGCTGCGACCCATGTATTTCTGGCGCACGTTTTCATCGATCAGGCACTCGTTGAACATCCTGGAGAGCGGCTTGAGGTCGCCCTTATGGCTGGTGACCATGAAGTTCTCCCCTATAAAGATGTCGAGCTCACTGGGTGTCGTCACGCGGTTGGTCTTATCAAATACGGGGAAATGCAGCACGATAAAGAGATATGATTCATAGTCATCAATTTTAGGCCGCTGGTTGCGGCTGAGCACGTCGTCCAGCGCCAGTGTGTGAAAGTGGAAATTGTCGGCCAGGTACTGGGCCTCGCGTTCCGTGGCCTTTTCAATATAATACCAGGTGAGCCTGCTGTTGCAGCAGACCGAGTCGATATTGTACGAATTTGTCGGAGCTGTGATTTGCATCGCTATTACTCGTGGTTTTCTGTTGCTGCATTATGGACCACAACCTTGTAATTATAAAACTTCTGTGATTTTATTTACAGGTTATATTCAGGCCGACTTGTCAGGGGAATTACAAACGGCTATATTGATTATCATGATGAGTGGAAAGAACAAACAGACATCGATAGGAAAAATCAGAGGGCTGCAACAGATAGCGACGTCATCGGGTCTGCTGGTCATGTGCGCCATGGACCACCGCTCCGGGCTGGTCACAATGATGGAGGGCTCACACCATGAAGCCCCTGATTATTCTGAGATCGTGCAGATGAAAATGGATATGTGCTCGGTGCTTGGTCCCCATTCCAGCGGCATACTGCTGGATCCGGAATACGGTGCCGCCCAGTGCATAGCCGGCGGAGCCCTGAGGGGGCAGACCGGGTTGCTGGTCAGCATTGAGGCTACCGGATACCAGAAGGATCCAACCGGGAGACTTACCTCGCTGCTCAAGGACTGGGGTGTGGAGAAGATCAAGCGCATGGGCGCCTCAGCGGTTAAAATACTGGTCTACTACAGGCCGGATATCACCGGACTGGCAAAAAAACAGCTTAAAATAATCGACAGGGTTGCGGCAGACTGTATCAAGTACGATATTCCTCTGCTGGTCGAGCCCAAGACTTACCGGGTTGAAGGAGAGACTATGGATTCCGCCGAGTTCGCCCGCAATCTGCCCCAGATGGTGATCGAAACGGCGCGGCAGATGACCGCCTTGCCCATAGATGTATTGAAGGCCGAGTTCCCGGCGGACATGAAATATGAGCACGATACAGATAAACTGGCCGGATATTGCCGTCAGCTTGACGGCGCATCGTCCGTCCCCTGGGTTATTCTCAGCGCAGGAGTGAGCTATGAGACCTTCAAACAGCAGGTGACCATCGCCTGCCAGGCCGGCGCCTCCGGATTTTTAGGCGGGCGCGCCATCTGGCAGGAGGCAACCGAGATGGAATCAAGAGATGAGAGGAAAAGGTTCCTGTCCGGGACCGCTGCAAAACGTATGCAGGAGCTGGTTGAGATAGCCGGGCGCTACGCCCGGCCGTGGTATGGCAAGTTTGGCCTGAGTGCAGCGAAACTGGCAGACACTGACGCGGGTTGGTACCGCAGATATTAGGTTGTGAGATGGCTGATTTACCTGAGCAGGATAAAGCCCTGCGAAAAACCAAAATCGTTTGCACCATCGGCCCGAGCAGCACAGTGCCTTCCGTGATCAAGCAACTGCTTGAAGCAGGAATGAACGTCGCCCGTATCAACGCTTCCCACGGCACCGTCGAAGAACATGCCGAATATCTGGCCCTGCTGCGCCGGGAGGCAACGAAGCTCAAGTTATCGCCGGCCATGCTGCTCGACCTGCCGGGTCCCAAGGATCGTACGGGCAAGGTCAAGAAGGGAGGGATCAGGCTCAGAGAGGGGGCCGATTTCATACTGACCACGCGCGATGTGCTCGGAGATGAAACGCAGGTATCGGTCGACCTGCCCGACCTCCCGCATCATGTGAAGCTGGGGCAGAAAATTCTACTGGATGATGGATTAATAGGCCTGCAGGTCGAGTCCATCAGCGCTGATTCAGTCAAATGCAAGGTAATTACCGGAGGCAGGTTATACGACAACAAAGGTATCGCCGTGCCCGGTGTAACATGGGATATCGACACCATCACGGAAGAGGACTGGCGGCACCTCGAGTTCGCCGTCGCTCAAGAGATCGACTTCGTGGGACTTTCCTTTGTGCGCAGCGCTGAAGACGTGATCAAGGTGCGGAAATTCCTGGTGGAGAGGGGTTCGTCTGCTAAGATAATCGCCAAGATTGAACGTCTGGAAGGGCTGAATAATTTCGATGCGATTCTGGAGGAGGCCGATGGCGTAATGGTTGCGCGTGGCGATCTTGGTGTTCAAATACCCATTCAGCGTGTGCCGATCGTTCAGAAGGAGCTCATTAAAAAATGCAACCACGTGGGCAAACCCGTCATCGTGGCAACCCAGATGCTGGAGTCAATGGTCGATTCTCCCATGCCCACCCGCGCCGAAGCCACAGATGTGGCCAACGCCATCTTCGACGGTACGGATGCCATCATGCTGTCTGAAGAGACGGCCATCGGGCAGTATCCTGTAGAAGCTGTGAAAATGATGTCCCTCATCGCGCTCGAAGCCGAGGCCGCGCTGCCCTACGATGAGAACATGGCCAGCCGCGGAAAGGACCTTCAACCACTGACCGACGATGCTATCAGCTATGCTGCCTGCCATACGGCGCACCAGCTGGGAGCCAGGGCTATCATCGCCTATACAGCTTCAGGCAGCACGGCGAGGCGCGTATCCAAGTATCGTCCCCGCACTCCCATACTGGCCGTTACCGCCGTAGAGTCCATACGCAGGCAGCTGTCCCTTTCATGGGGCGTAACTGCGCTTAAAATTCGTGAGACGAAAATGGTCATGAACATGTTTACTGAAGCTGCAGATGCCGGACGCAGATGCGGCCTCTGCTCCGAAGGAGATCTGGTGGTGGTGACAGCGGGAATACCTATGGGCAAATCCGGCACAACCAACATGCTCAAAGTAGAGAAGATCTGATTGATTGCGACTATAACACTTAATCCATCGCTGGACAGGCATGTTGCGGTGGAAAATCTGATACTGGACGATACCAATCGCTGGCTCAGCTTCAAGAGGGAGCCGGGCGGCAAGGGTATCAACGTTTCCAGGGTTGTCAAGGAGCTGGGCGGCAAAACAACTGCCTACGGCTTCGTGGGCGGATTAGCCGGCAGGACGCTCAGGACGATTCTCAAGCAACAGGGCGTCCCCTGTGATTTCACACCGATCAAATCCGAGATCAGGCGCAACTTCATCATCACAGATCTCAAAACACATTGCCAGACCAGGATTTCTGCACCCGGGCCCAAAGTATCGGCGGGCGAGCTCAAGAAGCTGATAGCCAAGGTTGTATCGCTCAAGCCCAAACCGGACTATATGGTGATGGCCGGCAGCGTGCCGCCGGGTGTGCCTTTTTATATTTACAGGGATCTTATTCACGAAATGAAGTCGCTGGGCATTATCACAGTTCTCGACTCGGCCGATCTCTGGCTGCAGGAAGGCATCAAGGCCATACCTGATGTGGTCAAACCCAATGTGCGGGAGGCGCAGACCGCAATGGGAGTGGAGCTTGGCAGCCAGGAGGATATAATACGCGCTGTTAGAGCTTTGATCGACAACGGCATTGGCATTGCTGCTATTTCGTGCGGCAAGGAGGGCATGATTATCGGCGATAAGAATGCCATTTACAGGGTGTTGCCGCCGACTGTGGATGTTATGAGCACCGTGGGCGCCGGTGATTCCAGCGTGGCAGGATTGGTATTTAAGCTGAGCTGCGGAGGCAGCCTGGAAGAGGCCTCACGGTTTGCAGTCGCAACCGGGACGGCGGCTACATTAACGCCCGGTACCGAGCTCTGCCATAAGCGTGACGTGGAGCTATTGCTGCCGCTGGTAAAGGTGGAGAGGCTGCCCTTCTAACTACTTCCCACTCCCGATTCTATAATTGTGTATGGGACAGGATCGGAATCAGCTCATTCAGGCTTTGCAGTGATTCCGCCAGGCCGGATTCCCTGTTGCGGTCGAGGTGGTAGGCCCTGATACCGATACTGGCCGGCTCTTCGAAATCGAACTGCACATGATCGCCCACATGCATGACCTGGGTGGGTTCCACACGCAAATCGCGGCACATGGCCGCCCAAAAATCAGCAGTTTTGACCTGCTGGTAATCCGACGTTGATGAAAACACCGCGCTGAAATTGTGTTCTATATCCCTCAGCAGGTGCTTCAAGAACGGCCTGGGCGAGCCCGATGCGACGCTCAGCCTGTACCTGTTTTGTAGCTGTTCCAGCACATGTTTAGTGTCCGGATAATATTGCACCCTGGGCTGCAGCTCCTCCATGGCGATATCGGCATTGCCCAGATCGAAGCGGGTGAACCAGTACTGGACATCGTACCACTCCAATTTCTGGTCACCGATGCTGTCATAGGCCTGCCTCACCTTAACGGTCGCCTCTTCGAAATTTAAGCCGTGTCTCATGGAGTAGCGCCCCGGTATCATCTCGAACCAGATTGCGCTGCTGAAATCAGTTGTCACCAGTGTGCCTTCCACATCGAAGGAAACGACTTTGATGCTGCCGTTTTTTCTGCCCATGACAACAGATTTTAGCACTTTGATTGCGGCTGTGCCGCGGACGGGCGGGATTTCCTCGGATACAGCTTACGCGATAAAATAAATGTCAGTATGGACCTGGAAAAACTAAGTCAGTACCGCTTTGAGACCGGACCGATTCGTCCTCCCAGTGAGGCTTATTCTCTCCTCATACGCGCCACGCGCAACTGTCCCTGGAATAAATGCGCCTTCTGTCATACCTACAGGGGATGTAAATTTGAGCTGCGCCCGGCTGAGGACGTAATAAAAGACATTGAGACGGCCCGGGCCATAGTGCAAGGCATTAAGGAGTTCGGGTGGCAAAACGGGTTCGGCAGCCAGCTGCGCGACGTGGCCGCTTATATTCACAGTCTGGCTGCCGACAACGACTCGGTCAGGCAGGTGTCTCTCTGGCAGTGGGCCGGTGGGAAATCGGCATTTCTGCAGGATGCAAACAGCATTATAATGCGCCACCCGGACCTGCTGCGTGTGGTATCGGCGCTCAAGCAAAACTTCCCTGAAATCGAGCGCATCACCTCCTATTGCCGCTCCAAGACGGCCGCTAAGAAGGCAGTGCACGAGCTGACTGAGTTGAGGGAGGCGGGCCTGTCGCGTATTCATGTTGGTATGGAGAGCGGCTCCGACGATGTGCTCAAACTTGTCAATAAGGGGATGACTGCCGATGATCATGTGAGAGGCGGCCTCAACATTAAGGAAGCAGGCATAGAGCTATCAGAATATTATATTCCCGGGCTGGGAGGGAGGCAGTGGTCGAAGGAGCACGCAGAGCAATCGGCCGCCGTGCTCAACCGCATAAATCCGGACTTTGTAAGGCTGAGGACACTGATGGTGGGGGAAACGCTGCCTCTATGGGAAAAGGTCAGGTCCGGTGAATATGATGTCCTGAAAGAGGATGAGATCGTGAAAGAGACAGGCGATTTTATAGCGGCGCTGGATTTCAGCGGAGAACTGAAGAGCGACCATATTGTGAACCTGTTGCCCGAGCTGGAGGGGAGATTTCCACATGCCCGGCAGGCCTGTCTCGATACCATCGAACGATATCTGGCCATGCCTCTCAGGGAGAGACTGAATTACCGCGTGGGCAGGCGGGCAGGGGTCTACGAAAAGCTGAATGATATCTATGACGCAGCTAAATACGAAAAAATAGATATGGCCATGCGACGTGTGGGCATCGAGACCGCCGAACAGGTGGACGAGCTAATCGAAGGCATGAAAAAACACTTCATTTAAATATGTAATTATGTTAGTATATTCATCCCCGGTCGGCCGGGAACGCAGCGCGTGGCTTACCATGGTTGAAGACTGGTAAATGCAACCAATTGGCCGATATGGCGTTATAAGACCATGATGTTAAAGGAGAGATATGAAGAGGATACTTATATTAGCAACGATCATAACTGTTTTTATTATGCTGGTCCCTGCATGCGCGGCGCGCCCGCAGCTTCATCCTGTCAGGGGTACATTTGTTGAGTCTCAACTCGGTGAAAGCGCACAAACACTTAACTGGATAATCGCTACCGACGACGGAGCCTCCAGGCGGTATGCCAGCTTTATAGTGGAGCCGCTGGCGGTTTACGATAACCAGTATAAGCTGCAGCCGAGATGCATCGCCAAGGCTCTGGAGGTAAGTCAGGACGGACTGACATACACAGTCACCATCAGGGATGACCTGAAATGGAGCGACGGGACATCTGTAACGGCCGATGACTACGTGTACACAATCAACAATATCATGCTGGCTGACTGGCTGCAGTGTGCGGATAAATCGCGCTGGCAGGAGGAAGTCGGAGGTAATCCGGTAGGGGTTAAAGCGGAAGCGGTAAGCAATACCGTTTTCAAGATCGTGAGAAAGACCGCAGATCCCAATTTCGAGTATGCCGTTTACGACCTTATGCCTTATCCCAAGAGCATTGCAAGCCACTATGAAAATATGGCAGACGAATTCATTAGCTCGCCTGAGTTTAACAATATGAGCTATTGCGGCAATCTGGGGCCCTACAGGCCTACCGCCTGGACTGCATCCGAGGGCCTTGTGATGCAGCGGAACCCCGGATATTACCTGGGCAAGGATAACGGCGCACCTTATTTCGAGCAATATATCATCAATCAACCCGGCCTGCAGGAAAATATCAACGAGGGACTGGACAAAGGATCCATATCATACGCATTTATCGAGCCGCAGGATGCAAATACGTTTCGCGGCAACCCGAACCTGAAAGTTGTGACTATCCCGTCGGGGCAATTCCTGATGCTTGCCTACAATCAGCGCGATAACGGCTGGATCGGCCTGAAAGATGCCAGAGTCAGGCAGGCTATATCGATGGTAATCGATAAACCGGCCATCATTAACGATATCTTCGGCGGATATGCCGAGCCCGCATATGGGATCATCCCGCCCTATTCACCCTGGTACAACGACAACGCGGTACTGAAATTCGGCATGAGCTCTGCTGCCGACAGGCAGAAGGCCATCGATTTGATAAAAGGCGCCGGCTATGAGATGAAGGATGTCGATGGCAAGCAGCGCTTTGTGGATAAGGACGGCAAAGTCATTAAGCTGGTCCTGCCGGTCGCTATCGACAGCGAAGTGCAGAAGTCTTCCGCTTATATCATAGGCCAGAACCTGAATAGCATCGGATTTGAGGTCGAGCCCAAGTACCAGGTCCAGGAATTTGTTGCGCGAGAGATTTATATGAACAAGGTCCCCGGCGTTGACAGGGATCCGGAATTTAACAGCGGCCCGGGCGCTGTGAGCAGCCAGCCCTGGGACCTGGTACTACTTTCGTCCTTCGGAGATGCCAAGACTATCAACCGCAGTGAAATTTTCTTTTCGAGCACAGGCAGGCTAAACATCTTCGGCTTTTTTAATGACAAAGTCGATGCCCTCTACAAAAGAGCCTCGTCTGCTGAGGCCGTGGACCCGGTAAGCCGCCAGAAAATATATGACGAGCTTACGCAGGCAATTTCGGAGGCCCAGCCGGTCGATTTCCTGGTCTATTACAAAGATAACTTTGCATTAGCCGGTAATATAAAGGGAATTGAGCCGGGCGTTAACATGCTGTATAACTATCAGTTCTGGTACACGGAGTAAATAGGGCCGCATGGATGAAAGGTGCGGAGACATTGAATAATTCATACTTTAATAACAGCTTGGCTGCGATCATGGCGGTTTTGATACTGGCAACTTCGCTATCCGCCTGTGCAGCGCCCGCTTCAAGAGGAAGTTTTATCGAGGGCGACGTTGCCGGCGGTGAGGCCGAGACGCTCAACTGGATACTGGCCGCCGATGCTTCTTCCTTCGGCTACGTGGGTTACACGCTTGAATCGCTGGCGAATTACGACAACCAATTCAACATCATTCTGCGGTGCCTGGCAAAAGATATCGAGGTCTCGCCGGACGGACTGGTCTATACCATTACCATCCGCGATGATCTCAAGTGGAGCGACGGCTCCAGGGTCACTGCGGAGGACTATGTCTATACATTAAAAAACCTGATGTTCTCTGACTGGCTGAACTACAATTACAGGGATGACTGGCATGAGGACGTGGGAGGCCAGAAGGTTTTCGTCACACCCGCCGTGGTCGATGACACGACTTTCACCATAACGCGCAAAACGGTCCAGCCTGAATTTATCTACACTTTATATGGCTTGGTGCCTTATCCCAAATATATAGCTGTGAAGTACGAGGGCGATGTGGATGCCTTTACCCGGGCCAGGGAGTTCAACGACCTCTCGTATACGGGCAACCTTGGCCCGTATAAGTTCAAACAGTGGTTGAAGAACGACAAATATGTGCTTGCGCGCAATCCGCAATATTTTCTGGGGAAGGATAATGGCGCGCCTTATTTCGAGGAGTACGTGATCAAGATGTTCGGCACGTCGGCAGTGATGCAGGCTGCCCTGGAGGCTGGTGATATAACCTATTGCGGGATCGAGCCGCAGAACGTTGCCAAATTCAAGAAGATGCACAACATCACCGTTTATACGGTGCCGACACGGGGCTACAACATCATCGCTTATAACCAGAGGGCCAACGGATGGGAAGGTTTGCGCAAGAAAGAGGTGCGGCAGGCGCTGTCCATGGCCATAGACAAAGAAACAATTGCCAGGAAGATATCTTTGGGCTTTGCCGAGCCGGCCTTCAGTTTCATACCGTCCAGTTCACCCTGGTACAGCGATGAAACCGTCGTGAAGCTGGGTGTGCCCCCCCTCAACGACAAGCAAAAGGCCATGCAGATGCTGAAAGATGCAGGGTATGAGTATATGAAAAACGGAGACCGCGATATTCTGCTGGGCAAGGACGGCAAGCCGGTTAAGCTGCTCATGGTGACCACGCCGGGCAGCGATGTGGTGGAATCGATGTCCCTGCTGATAAAGCAGGAACTGGCGGCCATCGGCATCGATGTCGAGGTCAAATGGGTGCAGTGGCCGACGCTGCTGAGACAGTACATGATGAACAGAGAGCCGGGCACCGACAAGGAGCCCAGATATAACAACGGGCCGCTTGCAGTGAGCGACGAAGCCTGGGATATGACACTCATGGGACATAATACCGACCCCCTTGCGCCATCCGGCAGCCGCGTTTTCTTTGCGTCGGACGGCGGGCTCAATTCGTTCGGATTTTTCAATGAGCAGGTGGACCAGCTCTTCCAGCAAATACGCTCTGAAGAGGGTCTGGACAAGGGGGAGCGTGCACGGATGTACGGCGAGCTGGCGCGAATGATATCGGAGGAACAGCCGGTGGATTTCATCACATACACGCGCGCCAACCGCGGCTTTCAGAGCAATGTCAAGGGCATCGAGCCGGGCATCAATATGGGTTATAATTACTACCTGTGGCGCTTTGAATAAAAGACCATAGCAGCATTTTCCTGAGCGCTGCACCAGGCATATATAGATGCGCAGCTACATAATCAAGCGTCTCATCTACAGCGTCATCATCGCCTGGGGCATCATGACCATCACCTTCATTCTTCTGCGGCTGGGCCCGACCTCTCCCGTGGACAGATACATCCTCAATATCGCTGCCAGGGGAGAGAATGTGGAGTCGGTTAAACAGGCTATTGAGGCGCGCTACGGTCTGGATAAGCCCATTCTCGAGCAGTATCTTACATATATGGGAAACCTGCTGCAGGGCAACTGGGGCTGGTCTTTCAGCACCTCTCAGTCGGTTGCCGATTTAATCGCCACACACTGGATATATTCCTTCCAGCTTATATTGCTGGCAACCATTTTCGCCATTGTTCTGGGAGTTGGGCTTGGTATGCTGGCGGCGGTCAAGCAAAACACTAAAGTGGATTATGCTGCGTCGATCTTCTCATTCATCGGCATTTCCATACCCGGATTTTGGCTGGGACTGATGCTGATAATGGTATTTGCAGTTTACCTGGGGTGGTTTAAGACGTATTACGATACCAATTACCCGATATGGTCGCTCCAGAATCTCAAGCAGCTCCTGCTGCCTGTGCTGGCACTGGGCATCGGCGAACTGGCGGGGTACCTGCGCTACACCAGGTCCGCCATGCTGGATAATCTGCGCAAGGATTTTGTAACAACGGCGCGCGCCAAGGGATTGCCTGAGAAAACGGTTATCGGCAAGCACGTTCTGCGCAATGCTGTGCTGCCGCTGGTCACAATCATTATGTTCGATCTGGGCAGCGTTGTTTTCGGCGGCGCATACCTGACGGAGATTGTTTTTGGTATTCCGGGTCTGGGACAGGTGTCTTTCAACGCTATTTTCGCTAACGACTATGCAGTGGTTGTTGCGGTTACTTTGATTGGCACCTTCCTCGTCCTGTTTATCAACCTGGCGACGGACCTGATCTATACATATCTTGATCCGAGGATTAGATATGACTGAAGTCAAGCCGGCGCGCTCCGGCAAGAGGCTGATGGATTACTACTGGGAACGGTTATGTAAAAACCGGTTGTCCATCGTGGGCCTGAGTTTTATCCTGTTCCTCTGCCTCATAGGTATATTCGGCCCGATCTTTGCGCCGGACCCGCAAAAGACGGATTTTACGATTAAGAATCTTCCTCCTCTGGGCTTCTCAACAGAGGAATCGGTTTATGAGATATCGACCGGTGAATCCACAACCACGGTTATCTGGGGGCAAGCGGATCACCCGCTGGGTACAGACAGCAAAGGGCGCGATATGCTCGCCATGCTGATCTCGGGCGCCAGGATATCGCTGCTGGTCGGTCTGCTGGCTACAGGTATTGCGATTTTCCTGGGTACATTCATCGGCGTGCTGTCGGCTTTCTCCGGCGGATGGATGGACAACGTTTTAATGCGGTTCACCGATATAATGATGACCTTTCCATTCTTTCTGCTGCTGGTGATGATCGTGTTTATCTTCGGGCCCAGCCTGGCCATAATAGTGCTGGTTATCGGCCTGACCGGTTGGACGGGGGCGGCAAGGCTCATACGCAGCGAGACGTTGTCCGTCAGGACCCGGGATTTCGTTACCGCATCCAAAGCACTGGGCGCCAGCGATGCCCGGATTATGTTTTACCATCTAATTCCCAACGTCAGCAGCCTGATTATCGTGATGGCCACGCTCTCTATACCAGGTGTTATCATGGCTGAAGCAGCGTTGAGCTTCATCGGGCTGGGTGATCCCATGAGCACAAGCTGGGGTACCATCCTTAATACCGGCCAGCACAGCCTGGATACGGCCTGGTGGGTGGCTGTGGAGCCCGGCATTATGCTCTTCTTTACGGTTCTCTCCTTCAATTTCTTCGGCGACGGTTTAAGAGACGCCTTCGATCCCAAGGCCAGTATATGAAACAACAGACAGGAATAGCATGCAGTTGAAATCCGAGACGGTTCTGGAAGTGAAAGACCTGAAGACATGGTTCTTCACTCGCCGCGGCACGGTGAAAGCCGTAAACGGCGTGGATTTCGCTCTCAGAAAAGGGGAATGTCTGTGCCTGGTGGGCGAATCAGGCTGCGGTAAATCTGTGACAGCCCTCTCTATTCTTCGTCTTTTCGATGACCCGCCCGGCAGGATAGTCGGAGGCCAGGTCACTTATAAAGGCGCGGACCTTACCACCTGCCCGATGCCGCATCTGAGAGTGGTAAGAGGTGGGGATATCGCCATGGTTTTTCAGAATGCGCAATCATCGTTGAATCCTGTTTTTACCATCGGCGACCAGATAATAGAGCAGATAATGGTGCATGATAGGATCAACCGGACGAAAGCCATGGACAGGGCTCGCACACTGCTGGAAGAAATGAATATTCCTCAGCCGGGACACGCTCTCAAAATGTATCCTCATCAGATGTCGGGAGGGATGAAGCAGAGGGCTATGATCGCCATGAGCCTTTCCTGCGACCCGCAGATATTGATCGCCGATGAGCCGACTACGTCTGTGGATGTAACCATCAGAGCACAAATAGTACACATTCTGAAGGAACTCAAGCTCCACAGGCAGATGTCTATCATTTTCATCACGCATGACCTGTCGCTGGTGAATGAGATTGGAGATCGTGCAGCCGTAGTGTACGGAGGCAGAGTGGTGGAAGTTGCCCCCGTCGAAGATATACTTAAAAGGCCGGCGCATCCATATACGGTCGGGCTCATCGATTGCCTGCCGGATATATCGTCTGAGGCCAAAAGGCTTCCTTCCATCCCGGGCAATACTCCCAATCCTCTGGAAATGCCGTGCGGATGCCCCTT
>JBAZLT010000004.1:0-19784 GCA_041650115.1 Dehalococcoidia bacterium
TGCAGACTGAAGCGGCTCCGGAACCTCCGGCGCCTGCACCTTCAGAGCCTGCAACCCCGCTGTGGGTCTGGGTCATCATCGCCATCGGCGCCATCCTCGTGATCGTCACCCTCATCCTCATCTTCAAAACTCGCAGGGTGTAATCACTACCACATAGGCACTCGATAGCACTGAGAGGGGCGGCGCAAGCCGCCCCTCTCTCTTTTTCCCCATCACAAGATCGAGGGCCCGTTTTTACACCTCGTCATTTCGGTGGGCACCCTTCTCTTCGTCATTGCGAGGCCATTTCCCTACATCGTCATTGCGGTGAGGCGAAGCTGCGAGCCGAAGGCGCGGCAGCCTTAAGGCCGTGGCAATCTTGTATAGCCGCAATCACTCACAGGATTGCTTCGTCACTGCGTTCCTCGCAATGACCGGCGAACAAAAGATCATTGACATTACCTGTTCCCTGAAATATGATGAAACCCTGACAGAAAAAAAGGTCCCGAGGAGTTGTTGCCATGCTCATTTACAGGTTATTAGCGTTGATCATTGTTATCCTGCTGGCCGTCGCGGCCGGCTGTGTAAAAGTCAACCCTGACGCGGTCAGCCAGGCGGACCCGGCCGCCATGTCCCTGTCCGAGATCACCACCGCAGCCGTGGTGGACGAGCAGGGCCAGGCCATGGGCGTGGCCAGGGAGGACTTCAACGCCGATACTCCCACAATTTACCTGTCCGCCCGCATCAACAATGCGCCTGAGGATACGCTGGTCACCGCCGCCTGGCTGTTTTTCAAAGACAGCAACAACCAGGAACTGAACCGGCCGCTGTACAACGATTCCATCACGGTCAAGGGGACGCGCTATTTCTCCTTCGGCCACCGGTCGCCCTCGGGCGCCAGCTGGGAGCCCGGCCAGTATGTCATTAAGATAAGTGTCAACGGCAGGGAGTACGCCAACGCCCGCTTCAAGATCAAGGTACCGCAGAAGGCCGATATACCCGCGCCTACCATCACCTTTTTCAAGGCTGAGCCGGAGGCCATCACCTGGGGACAGGCTGTGGTGCTGAGCTGGAGCACAACTGCCGCCACAAAAGTGGACCTCAGCGCGGTGGGCAATGTTCAGGCCGTGGGCAACAAGATAGTCATCCCGGCTGTGAGCCAGGAGTATGTGCTGACCGCCACCAATTCCGTAGGTACGACCACCAAGAAGGTTTACGTGGAGGTAACCTCTTTCAACAGCGACAAGCCGGAGCTGGTAATCGTGGATTTCTGGGCTTCGGGAGACAAGGCCTATTATAAGATCAGGAACGTGGGCGGAACCGAGGCTAAAGAAAGCCTGACCGGCCTCTATGTCAACGGCCTCGCCGCGGACCAGAGCAGGGTCGAGATACTGGCATCAGGCCAGGAGAGAGTGTACGCCTTTCCCACATTGAAGTGGAGCTACGGCACGCAGCGCGGCTACAAGATACCTGTGAGGGTATGCGCGGATGACTACAACCGCATCAGCGAATACGACGAGATAAACAACTGCCTGGTGCTCGACTGGTAGACGCCGTTTCCGGCGGGTTTAAAAACCCGCCCCTACATCGATTCGTTTGTTTCGGGCGGGTCTGAAGACCCGCCCCTACATTTTAACCCGTAGGGGCGTTGCTTTAGCTGCGCCCGCATGCCAGTTCAGTTCCTTGACAGCACTATGGCAGTCACTTATCATAACAGCATCACGCCGACTGGAGGTTGAACCTATGATCAGTTTCCGCTATCTTGTGTTAGCTTTAATAGTCGTATTCACCCTGCTGACTACGTCCGCCGGCTGCGTTAAGGTCAAGGTGGCCGATCAAAACGGCCCTTCGGCGGCGGTCAGCGACGCGACGCTGGCCAATGCGGTTGACAAGGAAGGGCGGCCGATCAACGCCTCCACCACTTTCCTGGTCAACGCGGAGGTGATCTACCTCTCTGTCAGGCTTAATAACGCGCCCGCCAACACGCAGGTGCTGGTCAAGCTGACTTACGTGGGCGGCGAAGTCCCCAGCCTGGCCAATACCACCATGTACAACAATACAAAAACCGGCCAGGGCACGGGATATCTGGCGTTCGCCATGACGCCGCCGCCGGGAGGCTTCCCGCAGGGCGACTACCTGGTCTCGGTCACGGCCAACGGCCAGGAGGTTACCAACACGCCTTTCAAGGTCGAGAACCTTGCGGCACAGAAAGGCTGGCCGCGCATCAATAAATTCTCGGTTTCGCCCGGTACGGTGCCGCAGGGTCAGTCGGTTACCCTGACCTGGGATATCAGCGACGCCACCCGTATCAGCCTGCAGCCCGCGATAGGCAGCATACCCGCCGTCGGCACCCGCAGCGTGACCCCGATGGTGACCACCACATACCAGGTGACAGCCTCCAACGACGCCGGGGCCACCAGGAGCGATGCGACGGTCTATGTGACCGCGCCGCTGGCCGGGCAGCCGGACCTGACCATTTTAGAAGCCTGGCTGGAAGGGAAGATGATATATTACAGGATCAAGAACGCGGGCAAGATCGATTCCCCCCAGACCTATACGCACCTGTACGTTGACAACCTGTTCCCGGCCATGGGCGGAGAGAGCTTCGTCGACGTGCTGAAGCCCGGACAGGAAAAAGTGCTCACCTTCTCCAGCTACGAGTGGCCTTACGGGGCGGAGACGGGTGGGGTGGGATCATGGAATCCGGACGTGGACGTTGTCTATGACCCGAGCATCCAGAACCACACCGTCAAAGTGTGCGCCGACGCCAAGGACCAGGCTTCCGAGACCAACGACAATAACAACTGCCTGTATAAAATCTGGGGCAACCTCTGGAACTATGACCTGCTGCCCATAGCGCACCTCCCCACCTACTACAATAGCTGGGACAGGCTGGACTATATGGAGGGCCTGACCGAGGGCGACAAGAAGGGCGCCCACATCAAGCTGTCGGACGGCTCGCTCGAGATGGTGCCCGAGGCCAAGCCCCAGGGATTTATACGGGGCAAATGGGGCATCTTCTATATGGACCCCTACGGCGAGACGAGGGTCTACCGCATACTCGTCCCGCCCAAGCTGCATTTCAAAGCGAGAGTCGGGCTTTCCAACTACGCCACGGGCAGCGACGGGGTCACCTTCAAGCTCGGATTCCTGGACTCCACGGACACGCTGCGCTGGCTGGGTGAAAAGAAGATGACGGTACCGGGGGTATTCGAGGACTGGGACCTGGACCTGAGCGACCAGCAGGGCGCTTTGGGGTTCTTCCTGCTGCAGGTGGACGCCGGCAACAGCTATGCCAAAGACTATGCCATCTGGAAGGAGGCCAGGCTGATCCAGGTCAGCGACTGACCCCGCACCATATAAAGGTCATTGCGAGGAGCACAGCGACGAAGCAATCTTGTGCGTGACTGCGAGTACACCAGATTGCCACGGCCTTCGGACTCGCAATGACGGGGTAGAAATATGGCCCTCAATGACGCTGGAGGGTTAAATACGATGAAAACGATAAAGTGCTTACTGGTCCCGGCTCTTGTGCTGACGCTGTCTCTGGCAGCCTGTTCAGCACGTCCCGCCGCGGTCTTCACCACGCTGGTCGACTCCGACGGGCGCCCGCTGAACAGCGCCACGGCCTTCACCGTGGATACGCCGCGCATCATATGCTCGGTTGGGACGGCGGGGCTGCCTGTAGCGGGTGAGATCACTGCGAAATGGCTTTTCGGCGGCAGCGACGGATGGAAGCAGATCAAAGAGGAAACGCTGGCCGTGGCCGGCGGGCCTTACCTCGTATTTCCCGCCGACGCGCCCGTCACGGGCTGGGTTCCCGGCGAATATGCTGTTCAGCTTTACCTGGATGGCCGGGAGGCGTCATCGGCCGGATTCACCGTGCGGCTGTCACCGGATGTTCAGTTGCCCGGGATCAAAAACTTCTCGGCCGTACCTGATACGATCACAGCCGGCCAGCCGCTTACATTGAGCTGGAATGTTGAGAACGCCAGCAGTATCAACATCCAGCCCGGCATCGGCGCCGTCACCGCCGGAGGCAGCAGGCTGGTCAGCCCCGCTGCCGATACGACCTATACGCTGACCGCACTCAACAGCGGCGGCCCCTCCATGAAGTCCGTCAGCGTCACCGTGCGGCCATACCCTACCACACACGCCTCGCTGGCCATAGTCGATCTTTTCCGCGAGGCACGGATGGTATATTACACGGTGAGCAACACAGGTGACGCAGTGTCCCAGCCGTCGAGCTCCGAGTTGTACGTGGGCAAGAACGTGGCAGCCACAGGTTACATACCCCCCATGGCGCCGGGCGAGACCAGGACACTGGTCTTCGGCGCTTACAGCTGGAGCTATTCCTTCGATATGGCGGCCACGGTCTGCATAGACGCCGGTGGGGAGAACGGGCCGTCCGGCACAGCCGAGAAATGCCTGACCAGGGTGCTGCCCGGTGCGAGGGTTTTTTGACGCTAAGAACTAAGATTTAGATTCAGGACTATTGCGTCGGTCATCGCGGTGAGCCGAAGCTGCGAGCCGAAGGCGCGGCAGGAAGCGTGGCGATCTTGTGTCGCTGCAACCACATACAGGATTGCCGCGGCCTTCGGCCTCGCAATGACCGATGGAATTTCAAGGAGGTAGTATCAAATGACGTGTGAAGCCAAAACCTGCCCTTTCAGGACGAACCGCCCGCTCATCGTTTCCCTGCTTGTCTCACTGGGGCTTTCCATCCTCTTCTCGGCTTTCCCCTTCGCTGCGGCGCTCGCGCTGGACAAGTCCGGCCTGGCGCTGGCCGTGTTCATGGCCTGGTACTTCCTCTTCCCGCCGCTGGTCATCTTTCTGGCGACGCTCTGGATCAATGCCCGCCAGGCGTACTGGCTGCGCACACTGGGCGCTATCTGGCTGAGCCTCGCGGTCTGGTTCCTGCTGCAGTACCTGCTGTCGGCGCTGGCCGGGCTGAGCGTGATAATCCGCCTGCTGGCCATGCCCGCCGTCTTCACCGGCAACCCCACGGCCTTCCTGGTGGCGGGGCTGATACTCCTCGCAGCCGGGATCGTCGTTTACATACTCGGGCCCCGCGCGTCCAGACCTGCCGGCAAACCGGCGCTGGCCTGGACCGCCCTGGCACTGCTGCTGGTCATCTCGCTGGTGCTGGTGCCGATTTCGGTAATCGCCACATCCAGCCCGGCTATCAAGAGAGCCGATCCCGCATCTATACCCTCACAGGACAATATCTTCCGGATGATCGGGGACGTCTACACCATCGGCGAGCGCAGGCCGGGCTCACAGGCCGACCATGCCGCCATCGAGTATCTGGAAATGGCGCTGCAGGCTTTCGGATTCAAGGAGGTCTATGTTGAGAAAAGCAACTTCGATTACTGGGAGCCGGTTAAGTGGGGCATAACAGTGCAGCCCGGCACGGATGCGTCCTGGCAGCCGGAGTCTTTCTATGTGCCCTACAGCGGGCCCGCCGCGGCGGGCGGCAGCGAGGCCGAGGTCGTTTACCTGGGCAATATCGCCAAACCGGACTGGCAGGACATCGAGGGCAAAATAGGGCTGGTTGATATATCGCCCACCGACGTGAGCTGGGACCAGATGAAGCTCTTCAGCTACATGGCCTACGAGCCCGAGAATTCCCTCAAGGGCTGGGCACACCCCTACCCCATCGGCTGGATGATGAAATACATATCCTTCTACAAACAGGCCGAGGCGCGGCATCCGGCCGGCATCATCGGCATACTGCGCGGCTACCCGGAGATGGGCAAATTCACTTACTATGCCCCCTATGACGGCGAGCTGCGCAGCATACCCGGCATGTACCTGCTGCCCGAGGCGGGAGATAAGCTCAAGGCCCAGGTGGCCGCCGGAAAGACCGTCGCCAGGATAGAGCTGGAGGCCAGGACGGCCCCCGGCGGCGGCGAGAGCGCCAATGTTTACGGGGTGCTGCCCGGGCGCAGCGCGGATACTATTATTATCCACTCGCACCATGACTCGCCCTGGAGGAGCGGTGTGGAGGACAGCAGCGGCGTCGGCATGGTGCTGGCGCTGGCCGGCCATTACGCGCAGCTCCCCGTCTCCGAGAGGCCCTTCACCATGATCTTCCTCTTCACCGGGGGACACATGGTGGGCGGGGCGACCAACGACGCCTTCATCGAGAAACACAGGGATGACATCATGAAGCAGTCGCTTTACGATATCGCCATCGAGCACATCTCGGACGACTACGTGCCTCCCGCCCAGCCTATGGGCGGCGCCGAGCCGCGCGGCGTGTTCATCACGGAGAACCCGGTCACAGTCAGCCTGTATGCAGTATCGGTGGCGGATGCAGGACTGGCGCGCACGCTGGTCTTCCCCACCGGGACACCGCTGGGCGTGCCCACCGACGCGCAGCATTTCGGACGCGCCGGTCTGCCGGTGGTCAGCATGATCAGCGGCCCTGTCTGGCTGTTCGACGACGACGATACGCTGGAGCGCGTGCACAAAGCGTCGCTGGAGCCCATGGCGCGCCTGAATATAGATTTCGTCAACCGCCTGGCAGCCACGCCGGCTTTCCTGCTGCGCTTCAACATCACATGGGCGCTGCTGGCGCTGCTGGTGGCGGTCATGAGCGTGCTGGCGGCGTTTTTCGTGGCGTATCGAAGGGAATAGCGGCTGCGTAGTCATTGCGAGGCCATTTATACCCCTCGTCATTGCGAGGAGCCGAAGGCGACGTGGCAATCTGCTGTCGCCATGGGTCAGAACACAGGATTGCTTCGCTTCGCTCGCAATGACGGTGTAAAAAACTCGCAATGACAGATTATTCATGTCCGATACTTGTCTATTACCTGCGTTGCGTATAAAATACCGCGTACGTCCTCTTAAAAAGTCCCGTGATATAGAATGACGCAGCTTGAGAGCAAATTACGTGATAAATCCGCGGCGGTGGCCGTCATAGGCTTGGGATACGTGGGCCTGCCGCTGGCGGCGGCCTTCGCGTCCGCGGGGTTCAAAGTGCTGGGCATCGACCTGCAGCAGAAGCGGGTGGACCTGGTCAACCGCGGGCGGTCTTATAAAGCGGGCGTGGACGAGAAGCTGCTGGGGAAACTGGTGCGCTCCCGCAAACTCATAGCCACCACCGACCATGCGCAGCTTAGAAAGGCCGACGCCGTCTGCGTCTGCGTGCCCACGCCGCTCACCCGCACGCGCAAGCCCGACCTCTCGCACATCATCTACGAGGCGGAGCAGGTGTCGCGCTATCTCAAGAGCGGGCATCTCGTGGTGCTGGAGAGCACCACCTTCCCCGGCACTACGCGCGAGGTGATGCTGCCCATACTGGAGAGGTCGGGACTGAAGGCCGGGCACGATTTCTTCCTGGCCTTCTCGCCCGGGAGGGCCGACCCGGGCGGCGCCGCGCATGATATGAGATCGATACCCAAAATAGTGGGCGGGATCGACGCGAAATCGTCCCGCCTGGCCTGCCTGCTGTACAGCCGGGTGGCCGATACCGTGCTGCCCGTATCCTCCGCCGAGGTGGCGGAGATGACCAAGGTCTTCGAGAACGTGTTCAGGAGTGTGAACGTGGCGCTGGTCAACGAGCTGGCGCAGCTTTGCGACAAGATGGGCATCAGCGTCTGGGAGGTGATACGGGCGGCGTCCTCCAAGCCCTTCGGCTACATGCCCTTTTACCCCGGGCCGGGCACGGGCGGGCACAGCATACCGCTCGATCCCTACTACCTGGCGGACAAGGCGCTGGAGTACGACTTCCACACGCGTTTCATCGAGCTGGCGGCCGACATCAACGAGTCCATGCCCGGCTACGTGGCCTCGCAGGTCACGGCGGCGCTCAACAGCCGCGACATCAGCCTGGGCGGCGCAAAGATACTGGTGCTGGGGGCGGCCTATAAAAAGGACGTGGCGGACGTGCATGCCTCGCCCTGCGTCAAGCTCATCGCCATACTGCAGAAGCGGGGCGCCTGCGTGGACTATCACGATCCGTACGTCCCGCAGATACTGCTGCCCGACGGCCCGCAGGCCGCAGCAAAGCTCGATTACGGCTCGCTCAAATCGTACGACTGCGTATTGATCGCCACCGACCACAGCGCCTATGATTATGTAAAAATAGCGCGCGGCGCGCGTCTGGTTTTCGACGCCCGCGGCGCCACCCGCGAAATGAACGGCAAAAATATCGTAAGGCTGGGAGAATAGATGACTGATTCGGATAAGGCGGGCCGCAACATAGCGGTGGTCGGCAGCGGCTACTGGGGCAAGAACCTGGTGCGAAACTTCGCCGAGCTGGGCGCGCTGCACACGGTCTGCGACACCGATCCTGCAGTAACGAGCAAATTCAAGCAGCAGTACCCGTATTTAAAGACCTGCAGCGATTACCGCAGTGTGCTGCGGGATGACGAAGTGAAGGGCGTTGTGATCGCCGCGCCGGCCGTGCTGCACCATCCCATGGCCAGGGCAGCGCTGGAGGCGGGCAAGGACGTCTTCGTGGAGAAGCCGCTGGCCCTTAAAATAGAGCAGGGACGCGAGCTGGTGGAGCTGGCCGACAAAAATGATCGCCTCCTGATGGTGGGACACCTGCTGGAGTACCATCCCGTGGTGCTCAGGCTCAAGCAGATGGTGGACGCGGGCGAACTGGGCAAGATCGAATATTTATATTCCAACCGGCTTAATTTAGGCAAGCTGCGCACCGAGGAGAACGTGCTGTGGAGCTTTGCGCCGCACGACATATCGGTGATGCTGCTGCTGGCCGGAGATATGCCGCAGGAGGTGTCCGCGCACGGCGGCTACTACCTGCACCGCGAAATCGCCGATGTGACCATGACCAATTTCAGCTTCAAAAGCGGCATCAGGGCGCACATCTTCGTGAGCTGGCTGCATCCATACAAGGAGCAGCGGCTGGTAGTGGTGGGCGATAAAAAGATGGCCGTTTTCAACGACACCGAGCCGAAGGACAAGCTGCTGCTGTACGACCACGAGATCGAGTGGATAGAGCACAGGCCCGTGCCGCACCAGAAGCAGGCGCGGGCGGTGGAGGTCGAAGTCCAGGAGCCGCTCAGGCTGGAGTGCCGGGATTTCATCAACTCGATCGAGACGCGCTGCCGTCCGCGCGTGGACGGCCGCAAAGGGCTGCAGGTGCTGGAGGTTCTCTCTTACTGCCAGCAGTCGCTGGAGCAGGGCGGGCGCGCCGTGGCCTGCGGGGCTGAGGATAAGGATTACTTCGCGCATGAGACCAGCCTGGTGGAGGGGCCGGTTGAGGTGGGCAAAGGCACCAAGATATGGCATTTCGCGCACGTGATGCCCGAGGTCAAGATCGGCCGGGACTGCAATATCGGGCAGAACGTATATATCGGCAAAGGCGTAACCATCGGCGACAACGTCAAAGTGCAGAACAACGTCTCGGTATACGAGGGCGTGGTTCTGGAGGACGACGTATTCTGCGGGCCCTCCTGCGTCTTCACCAACGTATTCAATCCGCGCAGCCACGTATCGCGCAAGCATGAGTACCGGCCCACGGTGGTGAAGCGCGGCGCGACCATCGGGGCCAACGCCACCATCGTATGCGGCAACACCATCGGCCGCTACGCCTTCATCGGGGCGGGGGCGGTGGTCACCAAAGACGTGCCCGACCACGCCATGTACTACGGCAATCCCGCGCGGCAGAACGGCTGGGTCTGCAACTGTGGCGTCAAGCTCGATTTCGGCCGTTCGCAAACGGCCGTTTGCCCGTCCTGCGGCAGACGCTATAAAAAGCAGGGCGACAAAGACAGCGAGAAGGTAACGGAGGGTGAAGCATGAGCATACCCATGGTCGACCTCAAGGCGCAGTATGCCTCGATCAGGGATGAGATCGACGGGGCGGTGCGGCGCGTGATCGAGAACGCGCAATTCATAGGGGGACCGGAAGTGGAGGCCTTCGAGCAAGAAATGGGAGGCTACTGCGGCGCCGCCTTCGCTGTGGGTGTGGCCTCCGGCACCGAGGCGCTGCAGCTCGCCCTGCTGGCCTGCGGGATCAAGCCGGGCGACGAGGTCGTCACACCGCCCTTCACCTTCATCGCCACAGCCGAGGCCATCACGCAGTGCGGCGCCGTGCCGGTCTTCGCCGACATCGACCCGCTCACCTATAACCTGGACCCACGGCTGATCGAGGAGAAGATCACGCCCAGGACGCGCTGCATCATGCCGGTGCACCTTTACGGGCACCCGGCGGACATGGGTCCCATCATGGAGATAGCAGCAAAGCATCGTTTGAAGGTGATCGAGGACTGCGCGCAGGCGCTGGGCGCGGCCTACTCTTCCCCCGTCATTGCGAGGAGCCCGCAGGCGACGCAATCTCCCCCTCCTGTCATTGCGAGGAGCCCGCAGGCGACGCAATCTCCCCCTCCTGTCATTGCGAGGAGCCCGCAGGCGACGCGGCAATCTGAATCGGAATCACAGCCTTTTCGTAAGGTCGGCACATTCGGCGATGCCGGCTGCCTGAGCTTTTTCCCCAGCAAGGTGCTGGGGGCCTACGGCGACGGCGGCATGGTGGTCACCGGCGACGCCGCGGTGGCGGATAACCTGAAGATGCTGCGCAACCACGGCGCGAAGCAGAAATATTATCACCTGGTGCCCGGCTTCAACAGCCGCCTGGACGCACTTCAGGCGGCCGTATTGCGCGTCAAGCTTAAACACCTGGACGAATGGATAAAGCAGCGCAGGCGGGTGGCCGCGCTGTATGCCGAATACCTGGGAAAAGTCGACGGCGTCGCCGTGCCGCACGAAGGCCCCGGCAGCCGCCACTGCTATAACTATTACACCGTCAGGCTGAAGGCCGGGACAGACCGCGGCGCGCTGCAGAAGAGCCTGAGCGCGCAGGGAATATCCAGCATGGTCTATTACCCCGTATCGCTGCACCTGCAGGCGGTATATGCAGCGCAGGGCGGCAAGAAAGGCGATTTCCCGGTGAGCGAGAAGGCGCAGGACGAGGTGCTGTCGCTGCCCATCTACCCCGAGATGACGGAGCAGCAGGTGGTACAGGTGGCGGAGGCCATTCGCGAGGCGACGCGTTAAAAAAACCTGTGAACGTCTCGCTATTAGCGACAAACAAGATGTATTATAATTGGGTTATCGGGACGGAGCACATTTGAAATGAGCAAGATAAAAGACTTAACAGCGGATGACCTTGAACATTTAATAGAGCAGAAAATGCTGGAGTTCTTTGGCGACCCTGATTCAGGCCTGGTTTTAAGAACTGGCTTTAAAAAAGAACTGCAGCTCAGGCTGAAAAACCAACGCCATAAGATGACTCATCAAGAGGTAGTAAACAGGTTTGTTTAAGGTCGAATGGACCAAGAAAGCGGTAAGAGACCTTGAGCAGCTGGATAAACCTGTTGTTACAAGAATCATAAAGAGAATCACCTGGTTTGCTTCCAACTCCGATAAAGTCGCTCTCGAGCCTCTGTCGGGGGATCTCAAGGGCATGTTTAAATTGCGCATAGGGGACTGGAGAGTCATTTATACAATCAAAGATGATTATGCGTTAATTCAATTTGTAGGGCATAGAAGGGACATTTACGAAATCTGAACCATGAGAATCACACTGGTAGCCGCCACGCGTCCCAACTTCATGAAGATCGCCCCGCTGATACGGGCCATCGATAAGCACAACACGGGTACCGGCAGCAGCGGCGCGAAAATCGAATATATGCTGGTTCACAGCGGCCAGCATTACGACTACCAGATGTCGCAGGTCTTTTTCGAGGACCTGGAGCTGGTGAAGCCGGATATACATCTGGGAGTCGGCTCGGGCACGCATGCCTGGCAGACAGGCAGCGCGATGATGGAGTTCGAGAAGGTGCTGCTCAAGGCCAGGCCGGATTTAGTGGTGGTGGTGGGGGACGTCAATTCCACGCTGGCGGCGGCGCTGGCCGCGGTCAAGCTGCACATACCGGTGGCCCACGTGGAGGCCGGAGTGCGCACGGGGGATATGGGCATGCCGGAGGAGGTCAACCGCCTGCTGACCGACCATATCTCGCATTACCTTTTCACCACCTCGAAGTACGATGACGCCGACCTGAAGAAAGAGGGCATCCCCGCCGGCAGGATCCACCGCGTGGGCAACATCATGGCGGACAGCCTTGTCATGGTAAGGGAGAGCGCCGGGCGTTCGGACGTTTTAAACAGGCTGGGCGTGAAGGACGGGGGTTACGCGCTGCTGACGCTGCACCGTCCCGCCAACGTGGACGAGCGGGAGAAGCTGAAGATGATACTCTCCAGGATAGAGGAGGTCTCCCGCAGCATACCGGTGGTCTTCCCGGCCCATCCACGCACGCTTAAAAACCTGCTCAAATTCGGCCTGGACAAGCCGGCTTCAACCATTATTCTCACGACGCCGCTGGGCTACCGCGACATGCTGAGGCTGGAGATGGGGGCGCGTTTCGTGATCACCGATTCGGGCGGCGTTCAGGTGGAGGCGGCCGTGCTGGGCGTTCCCTGCCTGACCGTGATGGACTATCCGGTATGGCGTATCACGCATGAAACGGGCGGCAACAAACTGGTGGGCAGCGATTGCGCCGGCCTGGAAAAAGCGGCAGCCCGTATCCTCAAATCCCCTCCTCAACCTAAATCTAAATCTTCCATCCCCTTATGGGACGGCCATACGGCCGATCGAATAGTCTCCGTATTGCTTAAGGCTGCGCCCTGACCCCTGCTATCGATACGAGCAGGACGCACTGGTCGAGTTCCCTGACCAGCGGGACGAGCGGGTCGGGCAGCGAATCGGAACAGGCGGTCACCCGGTGCTTCAGGCCTTTCGCCATATAGTCGATGCTGTACCTGACGGCGTTCGCCTGCGGGCTGCCCGGGTATTCAGCCGGCAGAGAGAAGAAGCCCGCGTCCTCGAAGGACTGTTCCAGCCGGCGAAGCTTGAGTGAAAAGACCGGACAGGTATATTTCACGCCGTTTTTCCTGTACAGTTCGCAGCCGCCGCCGCTATATATGCACAACCTGTCGTCCATCCCGGTCAGGCCTCCGCTGCGCTGGTAAACGATGAAAGGATCGCCCGATTCGGCCGGCGGGACTATTGGAGCTACGGTGGTAGTATTATCGGACTGAAGGCAGCCGCCGAAGGCTAAAGCCGCCGCCAGCAGGGCCAGGCAACCTGTCACCAGTATATGATGGCTCAATCTGTTGCCTGGAGCGGTACATCCGCCATGAAACTTCATTTTCGATTAATATATCAGCCTAACGTATATAATGTCAATTGCGATGGCGCTTATGCGCATTGATCACAGTCAAACGGCGCAGAGCTGCAGGCGATGGAGATAAGTTCCTTTGACGGTATCGTATTCGAGCTGGTAGCCTGTGACGCGGTAGAGCGTATCCTGGTTGGCGACGGTATCGATGACAGCCAGCACGTCCCACAGCTCCAGGCCGCAGTGCGGGGGTATGACCAGCTCCGCCCTTCGCCCGTCCAGGCGGGCCCTGGCGAGCTGAGCAGCGGCCACCGCGGCGGCAACCGTACCCGAGGGGACGGCGGGGTTGTGATGGGCGTCCATGCGCTCGCCGACCAGGTCGACGTCGGCCGGGGTAATGGCGGAGCCGGACACCTGGCCGCCGGCGGCGTCCGTGCCGACGACGAAGGCCCGGTTGACCCCGGGGGCCTCCTCGGAATAGACGGCCGAGAGGATGACGTGATAGGCGGGGGGCGGCGGAGGCGCTTCGGATTCCTCCGTTCCGAAGCTGCTCCATGACGGCTCGTTAGTGGTCCATTTAGCGACAAACCAGCCGTCTATATATAAAGCACCTGTTTCCGCCGCCGTCTGAAATTCACACCTGTGTTGAACAGCCTGGTACGTGTAGTTGTTATAAGTGTTCCAGCCGTCGGCTTTCAGCACATCGTCGATACAGCAGCTCCACAAATGGCTTGCCGCATCGTGCAAAATCTCGAACTTGTACCATGTGTCTACGCTGTAAGCCTGCAACGTGGTCAGGGAAAGGTTGTTATGGGCCGTGATATTGCCCGCATTATTAAACCGCAGCGTCATCAGTCCATGAGCGCCTCCGGTGTCAAACAGCCCGATGCGGGCAGTGGCATTATTCTGGGCGACCCTGGCACGGAAACAAAGCCTTATCCTGTCCCGGCCGCTGAAATCCCGCAGTGCGCCTTCCACATAAGAAGCGCTGTCGTCCACTATTTTCATACTCGCTTCGTGGACAGCGCAGACAGCGGTATCCCTTGTTATAGTAGGAGAACCTGGGACAACATCAACCCAATTATCTCTATAGGTACCTGCGTCCTCAAAATCGTCAAACGCAATAAAGGTATCCGCCCCGCTGCTCGCTGCGCCTGCCCCTGCGTTTCCGTAGTACATATAGATCGTGGTGTCGGCCGGATGGGCGGCGATCGATGGGACCTTAACCCAGACGGTGGCCAGCCGGTTGGGCGTGTAACCTGTGATGCTTCCGATCCAGTAATCGCAGAGAGTTTCACCGTCGGAGGTGGTGAAGCGAAGGTCGTCGAACGAGCTGAGCACATGCCCGGCGCAATCCACCTGCTCGCCGCTGGCGCCGGCGCTTTCGCCCACCAGGAGCTTCAACTGATAATCGGTTTGCGCCCCGTCGTCCGTATGGGCGATTACAATTGCCTTTCTATATGTCCAACCGGTTAGCCATGACATGATTCACCTCCCGAATCATACTGACATTGCGGGGCCTCTTCCTTCTTTGTCATTGCGAGGCCGAAGGCCGTGGCAATCTTGTATGCCCGCAATCACTCACAGGATTGCTTCGTCGTTACACTCCTCGCAATGACCGGTGAATAAAACGTCATTGCGGGGCCTCTTCCTTCTTCGTCATTGCGAGGCCGAAGGCCGTGGCAATCTTGTATGCCCGCAATCACTCACAGGATTGCTTCGCTACGCTCGCAATGACGCGGTATCCTCTTTTGCGGGCGGATTTAAAAACCCACCCCTACAACGGAAACTTAAGATAATAGGACGCAGAATCCGTAGCCTGGGGATAGACGATATACCCGGTGAGGCCGGAAAAGAAGATCACGTCCGGCACCAGGGCAAGTAGCTGGCGGAGGACCACGGCGGCGTTCTCGCCGGTATGGACCTCGAAGCGGGGATACGTGCCGTTGATATCGGCGCTGCGGGATTTATACGAGAGTCTGCCGCCCACGGCCTGCACGACCTTTTCGATAAGGTCATAGACGGTGTAGGCATCGCTGTACTCATTCCAGAAAACAGGCCGGTTGAAAGAGTAACGCTGCAGCAGGCCCCAGGCATCGATGCAGCCGACGATCAGGCGGCTGAGGCCGGGGGCACGGGCGTAGGATATCCGCTCGACGTAGTATTTGCCCGCAACCGAATACAGGTCCGTGGTGGCCCGATAGCCGATGGAGAGGGTGACCTGAGCGCCACGCTTCAATTTCCCCGCGGCCGACGCACCCCCTCCGCCGATGCTGTTATAGGCTCCGCGGGCGTTGTCCAGGGTAACCTCCAGGGAAGAGGGGACGTGATCCTTGACAGTTTCCTTTACGGCAACGATATCTGCGGCAGCTATGGAATAATCCGTGCCGGCGCCGGCTCCGGGAGTCGGCGGGGCCCAGGACCCGGGCAGGGCTGTGCGCCAGACCTGGTCGGGCGCCGTGGCATACAGATAAGTGCCGTCGCAGGCCAGCGCCAGGCCGTAAGTGGCGGTGACGTCCAGCGGCCAGGCACGGGACCAGTCGGAATCCTTGAAGGCCGTGCCCGGCTTGAGGCGGTAAAACCAGGGCTGATTATCTTTAGCGAAGCTGAATACCGCCCCCAGCGAAGCGTGATAGGCCAGATAAGGATCATCCACGCCCAGGTTATCGACGGCACGCTGCTGCATGATAGAGCTGACCTGCTCGTAATAGGTCGGCACGCTGCGGCCCGCCCGGCCGGTGCGGAACTGCCTCATATGCATGGCGGCGCTGAAGTCGACGCGGGCCTTATAGGAATTGATGAACTCCCAGCCGGACCATGTACCGGCGGCGTAAGAGCCGCCGTCGCCGTAGATGCCCCTGGCCAGGCGGACGTATGAGCCGTCCAGCAGCAGTGCGAGGATATTCCAGTCGCCGTTGTGGTAGAGGGCCAGGGCGGATACGGCGTGGTCGCCGGAGATCTGCCCGAGGCCCGTGGACCAGGTACCGGATACCCGCTTCTGGATGTAAAGCGAAGTGGGGTCGTTGAAATCGGTGGCATGAGCCACGGCCAGGTCGCCGTTAGACTTGAAGGCCGCTGCGCAGCCGCGTTCACAGGGACGGGTATTGTTCATGACGGTCCATGCGCCGAAGGAAGCGCCGCTGTCGGTGCTCTTCCTGTAATAGAGATAGACGCCATCGGAGCTGAAGGTTATGACCTCGGCGCCGCGGGCGGCGATGGCCACTGGGGATGCGGCCAGGCCGCCGCCCCAGGAAGTCCAGGAAGACCAATCATCAGCGGCTGACGGAGTGGTGACACGCTGGTAATAGATGGTGGCGCCGGCCCGGACGCGGCAGACTGATCCATCGGCGGGTATGGCCGCGGAGTGCAGGCCGACGGGTGTGGAATCGGTGGGAGAAGTGAGACGCTCCCAGGCGAAATCAGACCACTGCAGGGCAGCCGCATCGACCGCGGCCGGGTGGCCGAAGGAGGCGACCTCCAGCTTTATTAATGGTCTGCGGGTGGGCCGCCTTTGTTCAGCGGACAGGGCTGATGATAATGTTCTCATTTTTAATGGTCTCTTGCTTTATTGCGGACCTTTCTTTACGTCATTGCGAGGCCGAAGGCCGCAGCAATCCTGTGTACTCGCAATCACGGACAAGATTGCTTCGTCGCTACGCTCCTCGCAATGACCCGTTTAGATTACGAAAGTTTGACGTAGTCCCAGCCGACCTGGGTGGGGGTGAAGGCGCCGCTGCCGTAGATCGACCAGTCCACGGTCTTGCCGATGAGCTGGGCCAGGCCATCGCGTGCGGTGTAAAGGTCGTTGAAATAGGATACGAGATTGCGCAGCTCCTCGAAGGTCTTGTCGGAGCAGGTTAGGTTATTGGCCTTCTCGTAGTCCTTTTTCAGCTTGAGCATATAGCCGTGGTAATTGACGGCTTCGGCCGGGGTGGGGGGCTTGGCGAGCTTTGTCTGGAACTTGAAGGCCTCGCTGAAAAGCTCCACGGCCTTGTCGACCAGGCGTTTGGCTTCATCAACGCGTCTCTCACGGGGCACTTCGCGCAGGTCGAAGCGGGTTACGATGGGATAGAAGTAAAAGGCCCGGCTGACGGGTGTCACCTCAACGCCATCTTTGCGGCATGATTCCTCGGCTGACCCGACCGCGGCATCGAGGTCAACCGGGACATAGGTATCGGCCGGCGCAGCCGGAATATATGGCGTAACAGCCGGCTGCTGAGCTGCTACGCTCTCAGCTTTTGGGGATTGCTCAGCGGGCGCAGCCTGCGCTGCAGCTGCTTTCGCCCGGGCCTCTGTCGCAACAGTCTTGACCTTCTCCCTGTCGATGTTACCCTGCACGACGGTGTAAATGACGCCGACCAGAGTGACGGCAACCGGCCCGAGCACATCGATCAGGAACTGGCCGACCGTCTGAGCTTTGGCCGGGTCGGTGATGAAAAGGCCGAGAGACCCGGCCACCAGTGAAAGAATAGTCACGATGATCTTCTTGTAACCGTCCAACGGGGTTGTTTCCATTTATACTTTTCTCCTTAAACTTTATTTTGCCCTGTAATTGCGAGCCCTTTTTACTACGTCATTGCGAGCCTTTTTTACCACGTCATTGCGAGCCCGAAGGGCGCGGCAATCTTGTGATCTCGCAATCACGTACAAGATTGCTTCGTCGCTGTACTCCTCGCAATGACCTGTTGCATAGTGCTGATTCGCAAAGACGTTATTCCTCCGATGTCAGCCATCCTGTGACCAGTTTTCCCGGTGAATATGACCTGACTTTTTGAAGCAGCTCGTAAAAAGCTTCGAAGGCTGCCCCGGCCCAGGCGCTGTAGTCTTTGTTCACGGCCTGGCCTCCGGTATTGGCCAGGTTGACCTGGTACTGGGCCTGCGAGCCGACGGCGAAAGCCACGGCGCCCATGGCGATGATATGATCGTGCGCGGCAGGTATAGTTGAAGCCGCGCCCAGGGTATGTGCTTTCAACCAGTAGATATTGCATACCTCGCCGTCGCCCACATAGCCGTCCTGAAAGGTGAGCAGGTCGCCCCACGCCTTGAAGCGGCGGGACGGGTAAGGCTGGTTATCGATGGGATGCTCCACTTTAACTACGTCGATTCGATCCGTGAGCGTGGCCAGGCTGACCGTATTCCCCTGATCGACCGTATGGATGGTGGAGTCGAGCTGCATGAGCGGGCAATAGCCGGAATAGACCAGCACGGCCTTCTGGATGGCGCGGTCGATCTCGTCATCCGTCCAGCGATAGCCGGCGGCATCCTCGTCCTTGAGGTCGCGGCGTACATCAGCCCGCATCCCGGTCAACGTGGTCATTTATGCCTCACCTTTTTCATTTCTTTCGTAGGGGCGTTGCTTTAGCTGCGCCCGCTTCGATGTTTCGTCTGTTTCGGGCGGACCTGAAGGTCCGCCCCTACATTCAGTCTTTCACCCCGATCAGGGCGGCGGCCTTGATATTGGAGAAGAGGGCCAGGCTGACGTACCACTTGATGCGCGTGCGTGAGGCGTCCTTGGTCTCCATCTCGCCTATCCTGATGACCTGCAGACCGCCGCGGTCGGTCAGCCCGCAGAGCCCGTCCTCGCCGAAGGAAAGCGAATAGATAGTGGAGCAGGTATCGCCGGTGAAGGCGGTCTCCACGCTGCCCGCGAGGGTATGAGTATCCTTGATGAAGTCGTTAATGGCGATGGGTATGCCGTTGTAGTACTGCACGAATTCGCCCAGCGCGCCTTTACCGACCTCGAGGTTGTTGCCCGCCGCCCTGGCCAGGGCCATGATCTTGCGGCGTGAGCGCCTGCTCATCATCAGCAGGTCGGGCTTGCCGCCCTTGACGGCATCGATAAGCTGGTCGATCATGGAAAGGGTAAGCGTGGCGCCCGTTGCGCCGGCCGCGATGAGTTGTTCGCCGGCGGTCCCGGTATCGATCAGCTTGACCAGGCCGTCGAACTGGTTGGGGCTGGCCGTGTTGTCCCCGTAGATGAGCTTGTCCTCCAGCTCGTGGCGTATGGCCTTGGCGGTGAGCTCGATGATGGCGGACTCGACGTCCTGAATATTGGAGCGGGTCTGGCGGATGTAGTTGTCCACGTCGGCGTTCTGGCCCAGTATGGCCAGCGTGGCTGTTTTCTGGGTGAATGTGACGGCGGGGCTGGTGGTCCAGTCATCGTTCACGGCGTGCCATTCGGCGGAGGGCAGGGTAAGTTCGCGGTTATAGGTGAGGGCATTGCCCTGGATCTCGATCCAGGGAAGCAGTTGCAGCAGGGGGCTGTCCTTGACGATGGTCTCGATGACGCCCTGGTAGAGGACGTCGTTGGATAGTTTTGCGGCTTCGGTCAGTAATGTTGCCATAAGGTTATTCTCCTTTTATCACCTCACCCCTGCCCCTCTCCTCAAGGAGAGGGGGATTTGTAATCGAGAAGGGGCTGCGCCCCTTGCCCGGCATCTCCCAGGGGATACGGTTGATTTATCTATTTAGTCTTTTTTCCTTGCCTGGCATCTCCCAGAGGGAGGACGATTCGTTTATTTGGTTTTGCCTCTCTTTATGCGGCTCTACATGTCATTGCGAGCCCTCTTTCTTCGTTGTCATTGCGAGCCCGAAGGGCGCGGCAATCCTGTATTCCCGCAATCACGCACAAGATTGCTTCGTCACTGCGTTC
>JBAZLT010000005.1:0-18846 GCA_041650115.1 Dehalococcoidia bacterium
TCTCTGGTGGAGCCGGAGAAGAGCGGTGTGCTATGAGAGACAACCAGACGACCATCGTAGCCTTCTGCTGCATTTACTGCGCCTATGCGGCGGCGGACCTGGCCGGGTCCATGCGCCTGCAGTATCCTGCCAACGTGAGGATAATACGCACGCCGTGCACGGGCAGGCTGGAGGTAGAGTATTTCCTCAAGGCCTTCGAGAACGGCGCGGACGGCGTGCTGGTGGCGGGATGCGAGGAGGGGAGCTGTCATTTCAAGGAAGGCAATTTAATCGCCAAAAGGCGCGTGGCCTATGCCCGCAAGTTTTTAGCAGAGAGCGGGCTTGAGCCGGAGCGTCTCAAGATGGTCAACGTCAGCGCGGCTGGGGCGAGACAGTTGACCGAGCACATAAAGGAGATAGCTGAGACCGTGAACAGGCTGGGTCCCAGCCCGCTGAACAGAGCGAAGCAATCAGCCCCTCAGGAGGCAAAGCTATGATAGTCGCCGAGAGAAAGAGCATCAATGAACTTGTGGACATGCTGCCCAACGGCTCCAAAATACTGGTGCTGGGCTGCGGCACCTGTGTGACGGTCTGCCTGGCAGGAGGAGAGCGGGAGGTCAGCATCATCGCCTCCGCGCTGCGCATAGCGTCCCGCACCAGGGGACTGGACTACCAGGTCAGCGAGCTTACCATCGAGCGCCAGTGCGACAACATCTTCATCGAGCAGGCTGCCGAGGCCATCGAGAAGGCCGACGTGGTGCTGTCGCTGGGCTGCGGCGCCGGTGTGCAGGCCATCGCCGAGCGCTACCTCAAGAAGCCGGTCTACGCCGGGCTCAACACCAAGTTCCTGGGCATACTCGAGGAGAGGGGCATGTGGACCGAGAAATGCGCCCAGTGCGGGGCGTGCGTGCTTCATCAGTACGGC
The DNA here is from genome assembly GCA_041650115.1 of Dehalococcoidia bacterium. GTDB lineage: Bacteria > Chloroflexota > Dehalococcoidia > GIF9 > UBA5629 > CAIMUM01. The sequence goes on from JBAZLT010000005.1 coordinate 905, forward strand.
GGCATTTGTCCTATCACGCGCTGCGCCAAGCACCTGTTGAACGGCCCCTGCGGAGGATCGAGGGAGGACCGCTGCGAGGTCCGGCCGGACCGGCCCTGCGCCTGGCAGCTGATCTACCAGCGATTAAAGGGCATCGGGCAGCTGGACCGGCTGGAGAAGATCGAGCCGCCCAAGCAGTGGAGCACCAGCCTGAGCGGTGGGCCGAGGGTCATTGTCCGCGAAGACCACCGGATTTAATAAGATTTAACCACTTTTTAGTATGTATATGTCTAATTAGGGGATCATCTAATTCTATAGACAGCAAATAGGTTATTTGTAACGCCACTTTATCATAAGAGGAGAAACAGGCAATATAAATGGGCTAGTTCACATAAGATTAAAAGAATTTTGATGGTATTTTCCCAGATATACCTGTGCAGGTTGAATTCATAAGCGCACTTCTGAAAAACGTCGAGATGCAAAGCCGTCCCAACAATTCCGCATTAGAACTGGCAACCTTCACGATCAAACATATCCAATATGTGTATGCATCCAACCCTATAATTTGGATCTGCACAAATATTGGGGATTTTTGGTTTTTTTCCTGGCGTAGCTTGGTTTTCATCTGATACAACCATAATTTGATTGGAGAATAATCTGATACTACGTTGTTCAACTATTGCGAGCGCTATGACAAAAGGGTCAGCCTCCGGTGTTTCTTTATCCAAATCAAAGGAATCTCTATATTTTGGGTCATTTATGATTCTTTGTGCTAATTCGAATTGTTCAGAGTCTAAGTCACGGAAAATAAATTTATGTCTTTTAGCCCATTTGAAAATTTCATCATCACTGCCTGCTTCAAGCTCCCTATAAACTTCACTTGGAGCTAACAATCGGCCAGAATTTGCCATATTAGTTAGATGCGTCCAGAGACTTGGGAATATAGATAACCTATACGCCCTTTGCACTGTAATCAAAGAGCTTGTGTCAATGCAATATGTCACCGTAGTGGTACTAATAGATCATGCCCTTTCGCCACGTACTATCATTCGAACCTTATCCAAGTGTTTCAATCTAATCCCGAGATAGTCAATGGCTTCGGAATATCCTAATATCTGTCGATCTAGGGATTGTATGATAAGATTTGTTAGAAATTTTCCCCTATTCTGGACAGACATCACTGCAGGTGATGGACCCCGTTGTTCTTCTTTCTTGACCTCTTTGCTAGCGTCTTCCTTCAGGGATTCCTGAACGATTGAAAACTCATCCCAAAATCTTTCTTCGGATATTAGATTTGTATGCCACAGCCTGAAAAGAATAACGGATTGACTTACTTTGTAAACCAAAGCCAAGCGTCTCAAGCTATATTCATAGCCTGGTTCTTTATTGATAATTGCAGAAGTTTCTAACCTGGTAATCAAACTACTTTCGCTAACTAAGAAAGATTCCGCAAATCTATTACACCAATTTTCTATATCACTTGAATGATCATGTCTATGTGCATATGCAGTTTCTGTGATACACAACCCGCCTTCGTTAAGCAAGAGATGAGCCAGCTCATGAAACAGAGTAAAGCAGCGTGCATTTACGGAGTCTTTATAACTTACCATAATCACATATGGCAGATTGTCTGATAAAGAAAAACCTTGTGCTTCATCACGCAGGAAATCATTCTGAAAAACCAAGATATTATGAGTTTCCAGCATTTCTCGCCATCGACGATAAGCCACCCTGGAATCTCTCCAACCAAACTGCTCTCGTTCATTGATGCCAAATATCTTTCTTTGCTTATATGCCACGTCTTCTGGTTTCTGATTTATGGAAACCTTAGGAATCATTGGGGTAACCGATAACTCGGCAGAGTCCATTAATTCACGTGCGATTCTTTGATATCGCCTAGCACGCCTGATTGATAACATTAGGTCTGGGGATAAAGCACTGTACTCCGCTCGAGCCCGGCGATAATCATGAGGCAGTTTGAGATCCGCGGGTGGTTTTTCTAGCAGTAGAGATGCCAATGGCCGTTTGAAATAATCGGCTAATTCCTGTAATTGTCGTACTCTTAGATAGACGTGTGGAACATTGGTATTCCACATGGTGATTTGACTGGAAGTCAATCCTAAATGCCGAGCAACATCATTCTGCGAAAAACCAGATGCTCTGCGGGCCCATTCCAATACAGTCGGATTTACTGCCACCACAGGTGTTTTACGTGGCATATTTAATTACCTCGCAGTCTTACTTATAATAAATAAATTCAACTACAAAAATACAGACGCATTAAAGTAACGTCAATTGTTGTTGATTGGCGAGTTTCCATTTACCCTCTTCGCTCCTAACTGCGACCTCCTCTAATACACTCAGAATAGTCTGCTTTTGTGGCGTAATTCCATTTCTTAGCAAGGGCATAATATTAAGTATTATGTCATCAAATGTCGGATAGTGATGCTGATGTTCCATTCTGCGCATGTACGACAACAGATAGTATTTTATGCGGAGTCGAACATCTATGAGGCTCTTGAATTTACTATTTTTCCTGATCTGATACTTCTTTGCATTTTCATCGAAATCGAAATTTTGGTTTAACAAACGTGTGATGTCCTTATATTCTTTTGCCAGCAGATCGAGAAAACCTAACTCTAGGCCTTTAATAGTTAATTCATCGTTGATTTCCTCAAGTGTGGCACCATGATTCTGGGCTATTACGCCTTCAATGGTTTCAATAATCAAACTGGTGATGTCTGCGCCCAAGTCCATCTTCATAATAGCTTTAGGATTCCTAGTCTTTTTGAAACTGATGATCAATTGTCCCGAAAGCACCGTAAATGGGTTCTGGCGTTTCTTGAATGTAGTCTTATCATTGGATTGCTTCACGGCTCCCATGTATTCAAACCCAGCTTTTTCAGCCGCATCTATGATGATGTGCCAGTAGGCAGGGTCTTTATGAGCAAATACAAAACTCATCCACCGGTCGAACTTCAATACTCTGTACATTTCCTGGATTGATAGTTTCAGCAGATTAGCGTAGCTCTCTCTCGTCTTATTGAGTTCGCCGCCTTCAATAGCTTCAAGATCAAAGTCCTGCTTCTCAACTGGTAAATCAAGCCAAGCATTCCACATTGTAGAAAGATCGAGATATTGAATCTTACTGCCATATGGAGGATCGGTATATATGTAATCAATGCTCTGATCGTGGATGAAGTGCAGGTTTGTGGCGGTGCCTTTCATGATTCTGACGTTTTCTAGCGCTTTTGAATCAACAAAGGGAGCAATTTCCTGTTTAGCTGCAATAACCTTATTGAGACGAGATCGATAGAAGTCCATAAGGTCAAGGTTAGCCGGTTTTGGTGCAAGCCTGTACCGATAGTAACGGAAGACGCTACTATCTCCGCCACCTTCCGATCTCACACTAGAAGCATGGTATGTCAGGTTGATCTTATTCAGCAACCCAGAGAACATGAGTAAGAGAGTTCCACGAATATCCTGGTCTTCAACCATCATTATTAGGTATCTTAGATACGCCAGTTGGGCCAGCTGCATCGGGCTAAAAAGTTCTTCTACCGTTGATACATCAGACGTTCGTGGTAGTGTAACACCTTTCGGGTAGTCGTACTTTGATAGAGCCCTCTTGATCTCCTGCTTAGTATGCGGAGCACCAACCAAGAACTGGCGTCTTACTTTCTCAAACTGCTCCGTTAGAGCATCAATGCTGACTGGCGTTATCAAGTTCTGCACAATGAAATTAGCAAGTGGGTTTATATCAATGTGTATAGCCTTGCGTCCCAATATCACTGCCTCTATTAGAGTCACACCACTTCCACCGTAGGGATCAAGCACCACATCTCCAGGGCGTGTAAATCTCTTGATATACTCCTGAACAACATTCCATACCTGCTTTGTGAAATAAGGGTGAACACCAAAGTGTCTCTTGGCAGACTGTTTCTTGAGGTTGTTTATTTCCGCTAGCGGAAGGACTTTCGCATAATCAAAGGCTTCCGTTGCATCCTTCACAATCAATCTACCCGTGACAGATTCCGCCGGAGAGAATGCCTTTGGAGACAAAAGTTCATATAGTCTTTGCCAATGCTGATCGATCTCTGAGAGTTGAAAATAAACAATGGGTTTCGGTTCGTCTATTCGGAAACCGATGAATTCCTTGCCATTACATAAGGCATATATCTTCACCCTGATATCGGGATGAATAGCGTAGCTATAGGCTTGTTCGACATTTTCGCCGCTTCCGATGTCTTCCCCGGGTGCCTTGGCATCGAGAACCCACCCCGGTTTGCCCTGCACTACCAGCAAATAATCAGGGATTAAGGTGATCTTGCGTTTCTTAGAACCAATTGTCACAAATGGATGACGAAGCCCCTTGCTACGTACGATCTTATTGAGACCGGAGGAACTATAACCAAGTGCATGCAGTATCGGGAGAACAATATCCTCTCTAACCGAATCCTCCTTGTAATCAGGAGATCCCAAGAGGGCAAAATCGAAGTCTCCGAACAGTTCTTTCGTAAGCTCGCTAGCCATCCAACCCCCAACAGTTTGTTATTCCGATTATACGCCTGTGAACGATCTTATGTATAGCTAATTCCATTGCACCTACAACTTCCAGATCATAGGTCTGTTTCAGACTAGAGCTAGGTGATCCATACCGATTTATCAATAAACCGCGCAAGAAGAAGATCAGCAAGCTCGTGCCCAACATAGTCAAAGTAGTTTGAACATATTTTTACTTCAACCCCAAGAAAATCTCTGTGCGCTTCTAAAAATCTTCCTCTTGCTATAGAAGCATGTAAAAGTGGTAGTATATTGACTTTGCAATCATCATAATTGTTGATGCGGTCTCTAAACTGCTCACCTAGAAGCGCGGTGGTTTTGTAGAGTTTTTGGGGATTTTCGCTGGCCGCATATAGAGTTTGCATAAAAGCAAATACACCAAAGGTCAGAACTAGGCTTGGTCTATGCTTGTTAATTAGGTCTTTAAGCGTGCCTTGCGATATTTCTTTCTGTTCTTGCGTGGACGTGTCAAAAGGATCATCAAAAGCGTTGCGAATATATAGCTGACTAGTATCCAACCTCAGCTTGCTCTGTCGGAACAACCTGTCCTGCAATGGATCTGCTACCGATGTCCATATGTTATGCCGTGCCGGGTGTCTAGGGTCGAGTGGCGTATCAAGTTTGTGTACCCACGTTTTAGGAGGTGAATCACCAATCAACCAGATAGGAAACTCTGGGTCGCCGGTGGAGCCTTTCATCAATTTACCTCTCTAACTTACTATCCTTGCCATTGATTCGCTCATACATATTTCCGATGCAGTATTCCGTTCACAATAAAATAATCTCGCATGAGACTGGTTTCATTGTTTATGAAGGAATGCATCCATTCAAGCGACTTGAGAGCGTCTTCATTTGGGTGCATCCCATGCCCATGCGCATAGTCATTCCGCAAGTTTGCCATCTTTTTGCAGAGGCATAGAGACTCTGCCGAGAGTACTTTGTTGTCCTCCAATATGGTCCTAACTTTCCACATTTTGTGTTCCGGTATAGCTCCGTAGGGAGTGGCCTTGTCCCGTTGAAACCTCTCAAACGAGATTCCACACATTGCTACGCAAGCATAGAAATGCCCATTGATAAACACATCCCTAGCCTCCCGAATAAGCCGACAGTATGGGCCATCCTCTATTAGAAGCGGTGGTAGCAGAGAAAACCTTCTCAACATGGCCTGATCCAGAGGATCGACATCAGATGTGCTACTCGATAGTTCTTCGACCTGCTGGCCTGAGTCCTTTAGTAATTCTTTTTTCTGCTTGGCTGTATTAGGTCTGAAGTCAGCATAGGCGGTTTGCGTTTGACCATTGACCCTAACCAGAACCTCACCACATTCCTGGATCCACCCATAACTGCCCTCGGGCAAGTTTGCCTGCGCAATACCAAGAACCTGAGACAAATCCGTGCCACTATAAGCGCATACTGTGAAGGGCTTAGCACCCACGACCTGACAGACGATGGTGTACTGAGTGAGAAGAGGCATGTTAACTCTAGTGTACCAATCAGTGTCAAGGTAGTCATTCGGCGCTATAATTGATAGTTTATTGTCAGATATTGACCGCTACGCCTTACTTAGATACTATTTCTTTACATAAGTTCTAATTCAGTGTATACTTTAAGCATAGTTCAAGTTTAGGTTATTACAAGCTTCTTTTATCCCACCGGATCAATTTCAAGCATTGGATGGCCCGAATACTGACTAAATTTATTAAGGAGGTCATCCGAATGAGTTTTCAAGACAAATCGCTCAAATGCGCCGATTGTGGTACTACCTTTGCCTTCACTTCGGGAGAACAAGAGTTCTTCGCCACCAAAGGTTATACCAACGAACCGAAGCGTTGCCCGGCTTGCCGCAAAGCTAAGAAACAGCAGAACGGCGGCTCACGCTACGGTGAGCGCAGCTACAGCACTAACTAAGTAAAGTAGCAGACAAAAGAAAAGGGGCGGCATCTTAAGATGCCGCCCCTTTTTATTACACGTGATTTTAAATTAGTATCTATACCCAGCCGCGCAGCTTCATCGCTTCCACGACGCGTTCCACAGCCCTAACGTAGGCTGCCTGACGCATGTTGATCTTGTATTCCTTATGGGTGTCGTAGACCGAATGGTAGGCGGTGGTCATCTTCTCGTCCAGCCTTTCGTAGACCTCTTTCTCGGTCCAGTAGTACATGTTGAAGTTCTGCACCATCTCGAAGTAGGAGACAGTCACGCCGCCGGCGTTGGCCAGGAAGTCGGGTATGATGTGGACTCCCTTCTTGTAGAGGATGTCGTCGGCTTCCGGCGTGGTGGGGCCGTTGGCCAGCTCGACCACGATTTTGGCCTTGATGTTGGCCGCGTTCTTCTCGGTGATGACGTTCTCCATGGCCGAGGGGATGAGGATGTCGACGTCCAGCTCGAGTATGTCCTCGCTGGTGATGCGGTCGCCGGCCTTGAGGTTGCAGACCGAGGTGGTCTTGGTCTTGACCTTCTGCGCCTCGTCGGCGTCGATGCCCGTCTTGCAATAGCATCCGCCCTGGCTGTCGCAGACGGCTACGATCTTGGAGCCGAACATCTGCTTGGCCAGCTTGGCGGCGTAATATCCGGCGTTGCCGAAGCCCTGTACCGCGATGGTCGCCTTGGAGAGGTCGACCTTCAGTGCCTTGGCGGCCTCGCGTATGCAGAACATGCCGCCCATGGCGGTGGCGTCGCCGCGGCCCTTGGAGCCGCCCAGCGCCAGCGGTTTGCCCGTGATGACGCCGAACTGCGCCTTGCCGGCCATGGATGAGTACTCGTCCATGATCCAGGCCATGATCTGCGGCGTGGTGTAGACATCGGGCGCCGGCACATCCCTCTCGGGGCCGATGAACTGATAGACGGCGCGGGCATAAGCCCTGCTCAGCCGCTCAAGCTCGCTCTCGGAAAGCTCCTTTGGATTGCAGATGATGCCGCCCTTGCCGCCGCCCAGCGGCAGGTCCATCAGGGCGCACTTCCAGGTCATCCAGGCAGCCAGCGCGCGGACGGTGTCGACGGTCTCCTCGGGATGAAAGCGGATGCCGCCCTTGGTCGGGCCCTTGGCATCGTTGTACTGCACGCGGTAGCCCTGGAAGACTTTAACTGTGCCGTTGTCCATGCGGACCGGCAGCGATAAGTGCAGCTCACGCATGGGGTTCTTTAATACTTCCGTGACATCCTTGTCCAGTTTGAGGATGCGCGAGCACTTATCTACCTGCTTCCTCACGATTTCGAACGGATTGATTTGAGACATTCTTCCTCCTCTTGAATTGAAAAATAATCGGATTTGTCGGCTATTTGGGGAGAGGTGTGACCTTTATCCCCTTGCTCTTCAAATACTCCTTGGCTTCCCTGATGGAGATCTCGCGGAAATGGAAGATGGAAGCCGCCAGCACCGCCGACGCCTTGCCGTCCACCACCGCTTTATAAAGGTGTTCCAGCGTGCCCGCGCCGCCCGAGGCTGTGACCGGCAGCGACACGGCCTGCGCCACCGCGCGCGTCATCTCGATATCGTAACCCTCCTTGGTGCCGTCGGCGTCCTTGCTGGTGAGCAGTATCTCTCCCGCCCCCAGCTTCTCGATTTTGCGCGCCCAGTCCACGATGTCCAGTCCCGTCGGCTCGTTGCCGCTCTTGATCACCACCTCCAGCCTGGGACGTCCGCTGCCCGGTGGATTCTTAAGGCCGTCCACCGCCACCACCAGGCGGTCCTTGCCGAACTCGCGCGCCGCCTGCTTGATCAAATCGGGATTGGTGACCGCAGCGGTATTGATGGAGACCTTGTCCACACCGGAGTCGATCAACAGCTTCATATCTTCCAGGCTGCCGATGCCGCCGCCCACGGCGAAGGGTATGGTGACCTTCTCGACAACCTTGCGCACCCAGTCCAGGCGCGTCTTTCTGTTCTCCACACTGGCATAAATATCGAGGAAGACCAGCTCGTCGGCCCCCTCGCGGCAATAGGCTTCCGCAGCCTCTACCGGGTCGCGGGCATCCCTGATGTCCACGAACTTGACGCCCTTGACCACCCTGCCCTCGCGTATATCCAAACAGGGTATGACCTTGATCTCCTTCATTTAAGCAACTCCTCGAAACCGGTAAGTTCTTTATAATCAACCACGGTGCTCATGGCGTGTGACTCAACCTGTATGCCGGACTCCTCCACGGCCGCCACCGGATTGAGGCCGCCCAGCAGCACTAAGCCCACGCGGTTCAGCTCCACCGAAACTTCGCATACTGCCTCGCTGACCGACCCGAACAGCAGGACGCCGTTGATGCCGGCCCTGGCCAGTTTGGACACGACGTCGTGCGCTATGGGACGGCAGATGGAGGGTATCTCGCGGAAATTGGCCAGTATGTTGCCGCTGCCCGTTTTGACGGTATGCGAAACTGAGGTCATGCCGGCCTTGATGAAGATCTCCGACGGGTCGAGCGAGCATCCGGCGTAGTGTATCAGCTCCACGAAGCGCAGCGGCTCGCCGTTCTGCATCTGCAGCAGCCCGCCGAACTTGGAGTCCATGGGTATACCGGCCTTGAGCAGTGTGCCGTTGACGACAATGCTGCAGACCGTGGCCAGCGCGATGCTGTCGGCCGGGACGATGAAATCGCCGATTTTCTCGCCGGCGCGGCCCACCGCCACCAGTTTGCTTACGGTCAGGCGCGAATCCATGACCATTTTCATGATGCGCAGCGCCCTCTGAAAGTCGGCCCTTCTGAACACGGTGATATTGACCGGCACCATGCCCGTACGTTTTTCCAGGTCGAAGGTGGTGCGGAAGGCCAGCAGCTCGATGCGCGACAGGGCGAAGCCCACCTTGTCCCTGACCATACCCTGCTTCAGCTCCCGGCGCCCCTGCGGCGTGATGACGCGCCCGTCGCGGCGCCCGGCCAGGCTGGTCAGCCCCTGCTCATCCATCATCCTCAGGTGATAGCGAACCGCCCTCTCCCCCAGGTCGATGCCCAGGTCCTTCAGCTTGCGGGCGATAACGATGGAGCCCATCGGCTCATCCTCTCCCGCCAGCACCTTGAGGATGGAAAGGGTCTTTCTCTCTACGTCCTGCGTTTCAAAAGTCATTTTTTAACGGTTAGCGGAAACCTATTGCCGTATCATAGCAGAACCAGCAGGTGGTGTCAATAAGCGGTTCGATGGCGGCGGATCATGGCCGGATGCAAGCGGAGGCTTGTTAAAGACGGCAGGTTTTTATATCATGTGTCCGTAGAGCGATATTCAAGAAACGTTGTTACGGAAGGGACAGGCCGTGAACAAATTGCCGATTATAATCATTTTGCTTTCACTGTCGCTGGCCGGATGCGTCGGGTCCGGCAGTGCGGTTACGCCTGCCGATGCGGGCGCACAGGCCGGCATTAAGCCGCAAGTGATTTTTAAGGCAACGCCCTCAAGCATCGGCCCGGGACGGTATGCGCAGTTGTCCTGGGACGTGAAATACGCCGATTCCGTATCGATCGACCAGGGCATCGGCACGGTGGAGGCCAGCGGGATGAAATATGTCAGACCTACCCGGACCACCATATATACACTGACGGCCAAAAACAGGTCCGCCCAGACCGAATCGACCGTTACCGTCACATTCACCATGGAGGGATATATGGGACTGTTGCCCCCGACGGAAAACTGGTCCGGCACATCGGCTGCAACCCCCTGGTGGCTGGCGCCGCAGCAGCGCGGACCTCTGACCATGGAATCGCTGCAGGACGTAATTCCCCCGGGCGCGGTAAAAGGGGGCAGCGCGGGCGGCCTGCAGGCGGTGTTTTTCGCCATACCCAATCCGGTGAAGCAAAAACAGCTTACGCGGCTGTACTGGATTACATTGAATGCCGGCCGGGTGGACCTGCTGGACGAGTACAATGAATTTATCAAGAGGGATACCGAGAAATCGGGCTCCTATTACATCGCCCTGCCCGCCACAACCGCATACAAACTGAGGGTGACGGGCGCGACGGATAGCTTCGATCTGCTCTACACAATAATCGTCGAATAATATAATGCGCAGTTATCCCCGATGTACCGGGCACCTATACTTATACCGTCACCGCCAAAAACGCCGCGGGATCAGTGTCGCAGAGCGTTTAGGTCACAGCGTTGTCCAGGGGCCAGCATCTGCTTCGTTGAAGTCCGTTAGGCCGATTACTTACGGGTCCCTGTATATTTGACCGTGGCGGAGTTGTCGAAGCTGTCGGGGCCTTTAGAGCCGGTATAGCTCCCATCGGCGCTGTAGGTGATAACGGCGCTGACCTGGTTATCCCCCGTCAGCGTGACCACAATGGTGTCTGTGTAAGTGACCTTGATGTTGGAGATATTGCCTGCCGCCAGGCCTACCAGCGCCAGCGCACCCGGCAGCCGGCTGCCGGAGATGGTGCCGCCCCCGCTGATGGTGACGGAATTTTTGTCGCTACCCTCCGATATGGTGGGACTTTTCACGTTTACCGACATGCCCAGGGGATTAAACCAGGTATTCCTGCCGCCGTAGGTGATTTTAAGCTGGGAGCCGCTGAGGCTGACGGTCCAGGTCGTGCTCCTGGGTATTATCTGGTCCACGACGGCGCCGGGTATGATCGACGGGAATGAGGGATCGATGCTCTTCCTGGTCATGCTCCAGTTGCTGGTGAGGGGCTCGGAGCTGACGGCAACGGAGCTGCTCGAGCCCGAGGACTTTTTGAGGGAAAGGCAGGCTGAGGGAAGTGTCAGTATCAATGCCAGTGAAACCAATATGAGAGCAACGACCGTCCATTTCCACATCGTTAATACCCTCCGCTTACTGTCCGCCTGCGCTGTATTATACACGTATCCTCCGTCCCGGGCACGAGCATCCCGGGGAACTCGTGCACAGCGGCAAAAATGCCAATTTGCCCGGATACAAGTATAATTAGGCGATTATGCTTGAAAAGGTTTGAAATGATAGAAGATGTTTTACCCGGCCTTTACAAAATCGAGCTGCCTCTGCCCAAAAATCCGCTGAAATCGGTCAACTGCTACCTTATCAAGGGGGCCGACAGGAACCTCATCATAGATACCGGTATGAACCGTCCCGAATGCAAGGAAGTGATGATGCCCGCACTGCAGAAGCTGGACGTCGACCTCAACCGGACCGACCTGTTCGTGACGCATTTGCATGCGGACCACTTCGGGCTGACGGGGGACCTGGCCACGGAAAGCTCTATCTGCTATTTCGGCGATGTCGAGACGAGAATCGTCAAAGGCCCCCGCCACTGGGCAGACCTGCTGGATTACTACACGGCCAACGGGTTCCCGCTGCAGGTGCTGAAGGAGTCGATGGCCAAGCATCCCGGCTACCTCTACAGCCCCAGCCGCCTGGTGGATATCACCGAGGTAAGAGATGGACAGGTCATCGAGGTCGGCGGCTACGCCCTCAGGTGCGTGGAGACGCCCGGACACTCTCCGGGGCACATGTGCCTTTACGACGAAAGTAAAAAGATACTGTTCTCCGGCGACCACATTCTGTTCGATATCACACCCAATATCGCCCACTGGCCCGAGATGGGCGATGCGCTGGGTTCTTATCTGGAGAGCCTGGAAAGGGCCGATACGCTGGAGGTCGAGCTGGTTCTGCCGGCACACCGAAGTTCCTGGCATGAGCACAGGAAGCGCATACAGGAACTGAAGGAGCATCACAAAGTGAGGCTGGAAGAGGCCATGGCCGCCCTTAAGGAGGGCGACAAGACCGCCTACCAGGTCGCGCCGTATATCACCTGGAAGATAGAGGCCAAGGAGTGGAAGGATTTTCCCATTGTGCAGCAGTGGTTTGCCATGGGTGAGACCATCGCACACCTGGTCTACCTGCTGGAGCGGGGCAAGGTTAAAAGATACAACCTGGACGGCACAACCTACTATGCGCCGGCCTGATGCAATATGTCCGGCCGGACGTGCTAAACTAAAATACAGCCATACTTGGCAGCAGGATAAGGAAAAATGTCATCAGTAAGCTACCGGACGCGCGAGGGGGAGCTGATCCCCGTAATTGTAATCATAATCCTCAATGTGCTGGTCTACCTTGCGGTAAACATCGCCGCCTTCACGGGCGGAAATATCATCCCCTACCTGGCGCTGTACGGTTCCTGGAGCGGCCTGCTGGAGCGGCCCTGGACGCTCATTACGTATATGTTCACGCAGGCGGACTTCTGGCACCTGCTGACCAATATGCTGACTCTGTACTTTTTCGGCAGCTTCCTTAACCGCATAGCGGGCCTGCGCAATTTCCTGATCGTCTATTTCCTGGGCGGCATCATGGGAGGCCTCTTCGTGCTGTGGCTGTCGCCGCCCTATGCAGCGACCATCGGCGCCTCGGGAGCGGTCTTCGCACTGGGTGGGGCGCTGGCCATTGTCGCGCCCAAGGTGAGCGTATTCATCTTCCCCATACCTGTGCCCATGCCGCTGTGGGTCGCCATAGTGATCGGCTTCGTCATACTGCTGCCCTTCTCATTTATATCCTGGCAGGGGCACCTGGGCGGGCTGCTGTTTGGCCTGGCGGCCGGGCTCTACCTGCGGCACAGATTAAAGATCGCCGTCTGAATCCACGCTTAGTCGGGTCTTCACAGAGGCGCGCTTACTGCCAGCCTGCGGAGATGGTGCCGTCCTGTGCGCGCCAGTAGGGCAGCCAGGCCAGGCCGACCAGCTTAACCGAGATGTCCTTCTTGGCCGGGCGCAGCGATATCTTTTGCAGTTCCTCGCTGGCGGGATCGATCCTGGCCGAGAGCTCGTCCATCTCCGCCTTGAATTCCTGCTCAAGCTGGTCCAAAGCCTGCTGGCGCGTTTCTACCGTCTCTTTAGCGCGGTTGACGTCGTCTTTTTCCTTGAAAATACGGCCCGCGCTTTTCACGCTGGTGGAAGCCCTGCCCACGGTGCCGGCGCCGATGCCTTTGCCCAGGAACGCTCCCAGCAGTGTGCTGCCGACGTTGATTACGGTCTGCATCTGCTGCTGCTTCTGCTGCTGGGCCTCGCGGTCCACGGTCTGCTGCGCAATCCTCAGCTTCTCTTCCATGGCATTGATCTTGGTCTGGTATTTCTGCTTGAGCTTATCCACCATGTCGTCGCGCTGCTCCCTGGCGCTCTGGCCGAGCCTGATCCTGAAGTCACGCTCCGATTCGCCGGGTTTGGAAACCTGCTTATAGGTGGGGCTTTTGAACAGCTCGTATTTCTTGCTGCCGTAGAGCCAGGTGGCGAACTCCTTGCTCCAGGTATCGTAGCTGCGAGACTTGCCTGCAATGGCCGGCAGGTTCCCGAATTGGGCGCCCTCGCGCGGCGCCTTCTCCAGATCCGAGATGCTGAAACCGGCATCGCGGGCGTTGTCCCAGTTCACGGGGATGGGATCATCGGTGATATCGGTGACGGCGGCGTTGTCATCCGCCATATCCACACCGGACTTAGCATCTATGAAATGCACCTGCGCCACGCCGAGAACGGCCGGCTTGTAATAAACGGTGCTGCCGGTCTGGCTGCCCCGTGCGGGCACGAAGTACTGCGCCACATCGGGAGGTATCACGGGCCTGCCCGCCTGTCCTGCTGTCTGCCTGGCCGGGGCCGGCGCAGCCGCGGCCTGACCGGGTGAAGCAGCTGCGAAGGATGGCGCGGCAGCCGCGGCGGCCGGCGCTTTGGGCATCTGCGCCTTGATGGGGTCCATTAAAGTCTTGATCTGGTTCCTGGTGAGGGGTCCCCGCAGATAAGACATGGCCCAGCGGGTCTCGAAGATGGTGGGCTCATCGTCGTGGACGTTGTTCATGAGGAAGATGCGGTTGCCCAGGCCCGCCAGCGTCTGCTCCATAGCCTGGCGGTTGAATTTAGCGCCCTGGGTGGCAGCCGCGCCCTCCAGCCCTTCCAGCACGCGGGCCTTGTCGCGCTCGGTCTGCAGCCGTCCCAGCATCCAGGTGCCGGTGTTGGAAAGCCCCTTGTAGTCGAGGTCGACCGGGTTCTGCGTGGCCAGCAGTATACCCACGCCGAAGGCCCTGGCCTGCTTGAGAAGTGTCAGCAGGGGCTGCTTGGAGGGGGGATTGGCCACAGGCGGGAAATAGCCGAAGATCTCGTCCATGTACAGCATGGCGCGCAGGCTGGTGGTGCCCGGCTGCTGGCGCATCCAGGCTAAAAACTGGTTGAGCAGAAGGGAGACGAAAAACATGCGCTCAGCGTCACTGAGATGTGCGATGGAGAAGATAGCCATGCGCGGCTTGCCGGAGGGACTGTAAAGAATTTGCCCGATGTCGAGCGCCTCGCCCTCCATCCAGGCGCTGAAGCCGGGGGCCGCCAGCAGGTTGTTGATCAACATGGCCAGCTCGAACCTGTCCTTGGCGGGGTAGAACGAATCAAGGTCCATCACGCCTATTTTGTTGACGGCAGGTGCCTGCACCTCGTGTATGAGGGCGGCCAGGTCGAGATCGATGCCCTGCCTCCAGGCGTTGTCCAGTATGGTCGAGATCAATATATGCTCGCGGCTCTTGATGGGGTCGGCCTCTTTGCCGATCAGACCCAGCAGGCTGGTCGCCGTGGAGTTGATCCTGTCCCTCAACAGCTCGTTGTCATCCAGCAAGGCCGCCGGCGGAGCAGCAAAGGATTTCAAGATGGAGACGGGGATGCCTGCCGTGCTGCCGGGCGTATAGATAACGAAATCGGCCGCCTGCCTGAGCCTGGCGATGCGGTCGCCGCTCTCACCCCAGGATTCCAGACCTTTCTTCCACGTCTCGGCCTGCTTGGCTGCGAAATCTTGCGGCGACAGGCCCTTGCGGCGTGCATCGTCCTCGTTGATCCAGGGCAGGAAATCCTCCGTCCTCAATTGCGGGAAGGTCAGCAGCATATTGGGCATATCGCCCTTGGGGTCGATGATGATGGCGGGTATGCCGTCCAGGGCCGCCTCCTCCAGAATGGAAATGCACAGGCCGGTCTTGCCGCTGCCGGTCATGCCTACGCAGACGCCGTGCGTAACCAGGTCCTTGGAATCGTAGAGGATAAGCTGATCGCCCGATTTCTTATTGGCAAGGTCGTATTCCCTGCCGATGTAGAACGCTCCCAGTTTCTCGAAGTCTTCCATCTTTCACGGCCTCCCTGTTTAAGTATTCGTTTTTACTTCGTCGGAGATATCGCCGCCGCTCTGCGCGCGGCGCTGTTTCTGCTGCTCCTGCTCAAGGTATTCCATGGCGAATTCGCTGAACTTGATGACCCTTCCGTTCCTGACGCGCTTCTCCGGCTGCTCGATGTAGATGTTGAACATCTCGTCCAGGTCGATGTCTACGCACAGGTCCAGCACCACCTTCTTGCCCCACTCGAAACCTTCGCGGAAGGGGTTTTTGTCGTGATATTCCGGTTTATGTATTTCAGTGAACAGTATTTTTACTTTTTTCATGGCTGCCTTTTATTTTCTGTAGAAGCGGGTCTTGAGACCCGCCCGTGCAACTCTCCTCGGGCGCACCTGAAGGTACGCCCCTACGTGTGCCCAGTTTAATAATATGATGTTGCCCTCGGATAGTGCAAGCCCGCTGAAGGCGTTCAGACCAGCGGTATGGTGGTGCCTGTGGCCGTGGCGACCAGCTTGCCCTCCTGGTTGGAAACCCTGATCTCGGAAATGCAGACCCGCCTGCCGCTTTTCATCACCCGGCACTCCGCCGTCAGCTCGTCCCGCACACCGACCGCGGCTATGAAGTGGATATTGAATTGTGATGCCACATTGGGATTTAACACCGAGTTGGTGGCATAGGCGAAAGCCTGGTCCGCCACCGCCGAGATAATACCGCCGAAGATCATGCCGTTGAAGTTGATGTATTCAGGCTTCATGGTCATGGACACGCGGGCATAGCCGGGCGACAGCTCCAACAGCCGCATTCCCAGGAACTTTGCCACCGGCTCATTTTTGCCCAGCTCGAGCAGATTTTTCAATTTGTCCGGCATATTTTTAAGATGTCCTTAACAATTTATTTAACTATTGGCTTGTGCTATTATAGTACACGTTTTGTCTGGTAGTGGATACTGGAGACCGGCCAACAGCGTATGATAAGAAATAAACCCGGCAAGTCGCTCATATTATTTATAATACTGGCTGCAGCCATAGCCCTGCCGCCTTCGGTCCTTGTGAGCCCGTACAGGTCGGATGCCGATAGCGGCGTAATGCGCTGGGATACGGTCAATACCCCCAATTCGATCAACAACCGAAACGATATCCTCAATCCCTATATCAACAACACTTTCACGGGAAGCGAGATACGCGACCTGGCGGTCGCCGACGACGGTAAGACACTGCTGGCGGCGGTCACGGTGGATAACAGGACGGTCGCAGCCGCCAATAATCCCGGCCCGCTGGGCGTCCTGTACACGACGGCCAACAGCGGCATATCCTGGACCACCGCAGCATACAGGGTGCTGGCGGGCAACGCGGCCTGGGCGGCGGATAAACATGTTTACCAGGTAGCCGTGGCCCCTGACGATGCCAAGATATGGGCGGTTACAGCCGGCACCCGGGCCACCGGTCCGGTCGAGCTCTGGGTGACTATTAATGGCGGTGCTGAATGGAACAATGCCGGCCTCCCCGCCATGGCAGCTGCCGGCGAAGCCATCGGCGCCATCGATATCTCATTGGATTACGGGACGGGCCGCGATTACGCCGTCGGCACGCGCAGCGGAGCGGGGAACGGAAGACTGTTTATTATGAAAGGGCAGGGATTCAACACATGGATGCTGCAGCAGGCCCCTGAAGCAAATATCGATTATTTCGCTCTTAAGTTCTCGCCCACGTACAACGGAGACGACTGCATTGTCATGGTTTATGCCGATGCCGTCCGCACCAACTACAACATCGGCATGCGCGATATCAGCGGCAACATCATACTGTCCTACGTTTTCCCCGGAACGGGCGTGGAAGTCTCGACCACGGCAGACGCCTCGCCCTCTTTCGATAATCTGGCTGTGGCCGACCTGAGCCTTCCTTCCGATTACAGCGGCATGTCACCGGCCCTCAGGAGAGCTTTCATCAGCCTGTATGCACCGTTCCCCGATGCGGCAAATACTACCGGCGTATTCAGGATCGATAATGCGACTCCGGCTGCTGCTTACAGTACGACCGTGGCCAATCGTCAGGTATACAGCATCGCCTTTTTCGGGACCTACGCCAGTGGTAAACTCCTGGCAGGTTTTGCTTTCGGTTCGCCCTGCGGCGCGATGGTCCCCACTCTGTTTATGGATACACCCTGCTCATGCGCAGGTTCCTGCGGATATGTGTCTCTCAAACCGCCCACCGGGGCCGGCAACCAGGGCAATTGCGGCAGCGATAATATAACCGTTTGCAGCGATAACCTGACGGGCGTCGGCGCCGCACTGGTGGCCTGGAATCCAAACGGTTCGCTGGCCTATGCCGCGACGGGGTCGGGTATTATCGCGGATAACGCTACCTGGTGGGATTCCCCGGACG